>JAJYXS010000060.1 GCA_021801615.1 Actinomycetes bacterium | reverse complement strand
GGGCTCGAGGTCATCGAGGCTCACGAGCTCTTCGGCATCCCCTACGACCGGATCGACGTGGTCGTGCACCCTCAGTCCGTCGTCCACTCGATGGTCGAGCTGGTCGACGGCTCGACCATCGCCCAGCTCTCGCAGCCCGACATGCGGTTGCCGATCGGCTACGCGCTCGGGTGGCCCGAGAGGCTGCAGCACGCGTTCGGCGCGATCGACTGGATGGCCCCGCTCTCGCTGCAGTTCGAGCCGCCGGATCGAGCCGCCTTCCCCTGCCTCGAGCTCGCGTACGAAGCAGGGCGCGCGGGAGGGCCTGCGCCGGCGTGGCTGAACGCCGCGAACGAGGTGGCGGTGGGGGCGTTCTTGGAGGGCCGGCTCGACTGGCTCGGCATCTCCGACGTCGTCGCGGCAGTGCTCGACCGCTGCGACTTTGCGCCGGTGCAGTCAGTCGACGACGTGCTCGAGGCGGACCGCCACGCCCGCGCGCTCGCCTCGGAAGCCGTGGACCGGCGGTTGGCGTCGGTGTGAGCGCGATGCCTGCTCCCCCGGCGCCGGCCGAGGGACGGCCGAGCCCGCCGGCCGGCGGGGGCGGGGGATCGCCAGGGGGGGCGCCGGACCGCTCGACCCGACGGGCGATCGCGCGCCTCGTGATCGCCCTCGCGTTGATCGTCGCGGCGTTCCTCGCGGCGGGGCTCGGCGCCCTTCTCGTCTTCCTCGCGGCGCTCGTCGTCATCGTCGTCCTCCATGAGCTCGGCCACTACCTCACCGCCAAGTGGAGCCACATGAAGGTCACCGAGTTCTTCATCGGCTTCGGGCCGAGGCTCTGGTCGGTGCGCAGGGGCGAGACGGAGTACGGCGTCAAGCCGATCCTCGTCGGGGCGTACGTGAAGATCCCCGGGATGACCAACCTCGAGCAGGTCGACCCGGCCGACGAGCTCCGCACCTACCGCCAGCAGCCGTTCCGCCGGCGCGTGCTCGTCGCGAGCGCCGGCTCGATCATGCACTACGTGATCGCCCTGGTCCTTGGGATCGTGCTCGCGCTGTGGATTGGCGTCCCGTCGCGTACCCAGGTCACCGTCACAGGGTTCACGCACTGGGCGGGGCACGCGAAGACCGCGGCGCAGCTCGCCGGGATGCAGGCCGGCGACAGGGTGCTGTCGGTGGACGGCAAGACCGTGACCACGACGACACAGCTTTCCGAGCGCATCCAGGCGGCGAAGGGTCGCGCGGTCAGGCTGGTCGTCGAGCGCGATGGCCGTCGCTCGACGCTCACCGTCCACCCGGAGCCGGGGCACGTCGCCACGACGGGCAGGGCGAAGGGTCAAGAGGTGCTCGGCAAGGGGCCGGGGAAGACCCAGTGGCTCATCGGTGTCGAGGTCAACGTCACCCCGGTCTTCACGCCGCAGGACCCGTGGCAGGCGGTGGCCTGGGCGGGGCGCGACGTCGGCGACGTCACGCGGCTCACGGTGGTGGGGATCGGCCACGTCTTCTCTCCGAGCGGTCTCACGTCGCTCGTCCACCAGGTGACGAACACCCGGGCGGCAGACGAGGCTGCGGCCAACCCGGCCCGATCGAACCGCATCCTCTCGGTTGTCGAGACGGCCCGGCTCGCCACGCAGGCGGAGGCGAAGGGCCCCTACTACTTCGTCTCCATCCTGATCGCGCTGAACATCGCGCTCGGGCTCTTGAACATGCTCCCGATGCTCCCCCTCGACGGCGGCCACGTGGCGATCGCGCTCTACGAGCGGGTCCGCACCCGGCGGGGGCGGCCCTACTACCAGGCGGACGCGGCCAAGCTCATGCCCGTCGCCTATGCCTTCATGGCAGTGCTGCTCGTCATCGTGGGCTCTGCCGTGTTCCTCGACATCGCCCACCCTCTCGCGAACCCCTTCAGGTAGGGGAGCGGCCTCCGCCCGCAGCGCTTCCGAGCGGGCCGTCCAGCGCGCGCGGCCGGCGCCGCGGCAGAATGGGAGGCGATGCAGCCTTTGTCCACCCTGCTCATGCCGCGCCGCAAGACCCGCAGGATCTACGTCGGCGACGTTGCGATCGGCGACGGCGCCCCCGTCTCGGTCCAGTCGATGACCACGACCAAGACCGCGGACGTCGACGGTACCCTCGCCCAGATCTACGCGCTCGCCGCGGCGGGCGCGGACATCGTCCGCTGCACCTGCAACGAGCAGGCCGCGGCCGAAGGGCTCGCACGCATCATCCCCCGGTCGCCCGTGCCGATCGTCGCGGACATCCACTTCCATTACGAGATGGCCCTCGCCGCCCTGGAGGCAGGCGTCCAGGGGCTCCGGCTCAACCCGGGGAACCTGCGAAAGGAGTCCGAGATCAAGCTCGTCGCGTCCGAGGCGAAGGACCGTGGCGTGCCCATCCGCATCGGGGTGAACGCGGGGTCGCTCCACCCGGACCTCTACAAGAAGTACGGTGGCGTCACGCCCGAGGCGCTCGTCGAGTCGGCGAAGATGGAGCTCGCGTACTTCGAGGACGTCGGGTTCTCCGACGTGAAGATCTCCGTGAAGGCGTCGTCGGTCGCGTTGATGATCGCGGCGTACCGCCTCGCGTCCGAGACCTTCGACCACCCGTTGCACCTCGGTGTGACCGAAGCAGGACCGCCTCCGGCCGGACTGCTGAAGGGCAGCGCGGGGATCGGGACGCTGCTCGCCGAGGGCATCGGCGACACGATCCGCTACTCGCTCACGGCCGACCCCGTCGAAGAGGCGCGTGCCGGGCGCCAGCTCCTCGAGTCGCTCGGGCTGCGCGAGCGCAAAGGCCTCGATCTGATCGCGTGCCCGTCGTGCGGCCGAGCGCAGGTGGACGTCATCGCGGTGGCAAAGGAGGCACAGCAGGCGCTCGAGGACCGGAACCTCCCGATCCAGGTTGCGGTCATGGGCTGCGTGGTGAACGGGCCGGGCGAGGCGCGTAGCGCCGATCTGGGCATCGCTGCGGGCAAGCAAAAGGGCCATCTGTTCATCCGAGGCAAGATCGTGCGCGTCGTGGCCGAGTCCGAGATGGTCGAGGCGCTCGTCGCAGAGGCAGAGCGGCTGGTGGCCGAGGGTGTCGAGGCCCGGCTCGCCGCGGCGGACTCCACCGCCGAGGCCGAGGCGGAGGCGGACCGCCGGGCGCTCCTCGACGGCGGCGGCGCCGACCCGAACGCCTCGGAGGTGCGGGTGGGGCGGATCCGTGCGCGCTCGGGCGGGGGGGGCGCGGGCGGGGCGGGCTCGCCCGAGAAGGCGTAGCGCCGGGCAAGTCTCGGTACGCGGTGTCGAGCCCGCGCCGTCGCGAAGCTGAGGTCGCGTCCCGGTCTACGCTCGAGTCGTGACCGACGCCGACGCAACCGCCGACGACGGCCGCATGGCGGCGCATGGCGGCGCGCCGGGCGCGAAGGGCGCGCTGACCCCTCGCGCCGAGGACTTCCCCCGCTGGTACCAGGAGGTCGTCGCGCGCGCCGAGATGGCCGACAACGGGCCGGTGCGCGGCACCATGGTGATCAGGCCCTGGGGCTACGAGATCTGGGAGCGGCTCCAAGCGGCCCTCGACGAGCGGATCAAGGCAGCCGGCGCGCACAACGCGTACTTCCCGTTGTTCATCCCCGAAGCCTTCATGCGCCTCGAGGCTCAGCACGTCGCGGGCTTCGACCCGGAGCTGTGGGTCGTGACGCACGGCGGCGGGCGGGAGCTCGAGGAGCCCGTCGTCGTGAGGCCGACCAGCGAGACGGTGGTCAACCACTTCTTCGCGAAGTGGGTCCAGAGCCACCGGGACCTTCCCTTGCTCGTGAACCAGTGGTGCAACGTCGTGCGCTGGGAGCTGCGGCCGCGGCTCTTCCTGCGCACGACGGAGTTCCTCTGGCAGGAGGGCCACACGGCGCACGCGGACGAGGCCGGTGCCCGTGACTACGCGTTGCGGATCTTGACCGACGTCTACCAGGACGCGATGGAGCAAGTCGCGGCGGTCCCGGTGCTCGTCGGTCACAAGACCGAACGCGAGCGCTTCGCCGGCGCGGTGCGAACCTGGACCTGCGAGGGGATGATGGGTGACGGCAAGGCGCTGCAGATGGGCACGAGCCACGAGCTCGGGCAGAATTTCGCGCAGGCCTTCGGCATCCAGTACTCGGACGCGACCGGCGTGCTGCGCCACGTGTGGCAGACGTCGTGGGGCGCGTCGACCCGCCTCGTGGGTGCGTTGATCATGTCCCACGGCGACGACTTCGGCCTTCGGCTCCCGCCGGCTCTCGCGCCCGTGGAGGTGGTGGTGCTGTGCGTGCGCGAAGACGACGCGGTGCGCCGAGCTGCGTCCGCGCTCGCGGACGAGCTCCGACGAGCGGGCAGACGCGTGCACCTGGACGACCGCACGGACACGGGCTTCGGCCGGCGCACCGTCGACTGGGAGCTGAAGGGCGTGCCGGTGCGGGTCGAGGTCGGGCCCCGGGACCTTGCGCAGGGCAGCGTGACGGTGGTCACGCGCCACACCCGGACGAAGCAGGCCGTGGCGCTCGGTGGGGTCGCCGACGCGGTGGAGCGCATCTGCGGACGGGCTGCTGGCGAGCTGAGGGCTGAGGCGCTCGCCTTCAGAGAGTCGCGCACCGCGTCCGTCGGCTCTCTGGAGGAAGCGGTCGAGGCAGGCGCGTCGGGCTTCGCCCGTGTCCCCTGGAAGGCGGTCAGGGAGGAGGGGGAGCTGCAGCTCGCGTCCGAGGCCCTCAGCGTGCGCTGCCTCCAGCGTGACGACGGCGGGCTCGCGTCGGCCGGCGAGGCCGACGACGCGCTCGTCGCAGTGGTGGGTCGGTCCTACTGAGCGGCGCGCCGGGCCCGTGCCGGCCGGAGCGCTTCGGTTGGTATACTTCGTGGGCTGTCCGGTCTCATTGCAGGACCCTGTTGAAAGCGTGGGCCGCCGCCCACGCTTTCGTCGTGAAGGGGGCCGGCCGGCCTTGCCGGGCTGCCACACGCCCGGTCGGGAGAAGAGCCAGCGCAGGGCGAGCGCCGAGAGACGAAGGGAGGTGCCGACGATGGTCGAAGGACTCGCGGAGACGCTGTACGAAGCGCTGTCGTCGGTCGTGGGCACCCTTGGGCTCGAATTGGTCGACGTCGAGGTGTCCGGCGCCACCGTGAGGGTGATCGTGGATCGTGACGGGGGCGTGGACCTCGACGCGTTGGCGGAGGCGAACCATGCGGTGTCCGGCGCGCTCGACCGGCTCGACCCCATCCCCGGCCGCTACACGCTCGAGGTGTCCAGCCCGGGCCTGGAGCGCCGCCTTCGCAGGCCGGCGCACTTCGCGCGCGCGCTCGAAGAGACCGTGTCGGTTCGGCTCCTGCCGGGCACCGGCGACGTCCGACGCCTCCGGGGGCGGATCGCCGAGGCGGACGAGCACGGCGTGCGGCTGGAGGGGCCCGAGGTGCCCGGTGGCTCGGCGTACGTCTCCTACGAGACCATCGAACGGGCGCGCACGGTGTTCGAGTGGGGACCCGACCCGGCGCCGTCGCCCAGCCGGGCAAGGGCGCCCAAGCGCACGACGCCCGAGCGCAGAGAGAGGGCCACGACGCCATGAGCAAGACCAACTTCGAATTCCTGGACGCGCTGAGCCAGATCGCGCGCGACAAGGGGATCTCCGTCGAGACGTTGCTCGACGCGCTCGCCAACGCGCTCGTCGCGGCCTACAAGCGCCGTCCGGGCGCCGCCGAGGAGGCAGTGGTCACGATCGACCCGGAGTCCGGGGAGATCCGCGTCTACGGCCAGGAGCTCGACGAGGAGGGGAACGTCGTCAGCGAGTGGGACGACACCCCGGACGACTTCGGCCGGATCGCCGCTCAGACGGCCAAGCAGGTCATCCTCCAGCGGATCCGCGAGGTCGAGCGGGACATGAAGTACGAGGAGTACGCAGGCCGTGAGGGCGACATCGTGACGGGCATCGTCCAGCAGACCGACAACCGCTACACGCTGCTCGACCTGGGCAAGGTGGAGGCGCTGCTGCCCCAGGCTGAGCAGGTCTCCTTCGAGCGCTACGAGCACGGGACGCGTCTCAAGGCCTACATCGTCGAGGTCCGCAAGACCACCAAGGGGCCCCAGATCGTGGTGAGCCGAACGCACCCGGGGCTCATCAAGCGGCTCTTCGAGCTGGAGGTCCCCGAGATCTCCTCTGGGGTCGTCGAGATCAAGGCCGCAGCACGCGAGCCCGGGCATCGCACGAAGATCGCCGTCTGGTCCAACGATCCGAACGTGGACCCTGTGGGCGCGTGCGTCGGCGCTCGGGGCTCACGCGTGCGCATGGTGACGAACGAGCTGCGCGGAGAGCGCGTGGACGTCGTACCGTTCTCCGACGACCCGGTCGAGTTCATCCAGAACGCGCTCGCGCCGGCCCGCGTCCGCGAGGTCCGCCTGGACGAGGAGACCGGCACCGCGACCGTGATCGTGAGCGATTACCAGCTCTCCCTCGCGATCGGCAAGGAAGGGCAGAACGCCCGCCTGGCTGCGCGCCTCACCGGCTGGCGCATCGACATCAAGAGCGAGAGCCAGCTCCAAGAGGAGGAGGCTGGGTACGGCGGGCAGGAGTGGGCCGAGGGCGAATGGATCGAGAACGAAGCCGGGGACATGGTCTGGAAGCCCGCCGAGGGCGGCGAGGCGATCTCTGCGGCCGAGTGGAGCCACGCCGTGGACGCCGAGAGCGCGGAGAGCTCGGCGGCGGAGCCCGCAGGCGCCGGGGCACAATCGCCGGTGCACGCGGCAGATCCCGAGGAGGCGGGGGCATAGCGCCGGAGCGGACCTGCGTAGGATGCCGCCGGCGCGCCCCGCAGGGTGAGCTGCTCCGAGTGGTCCGCATGCCGGACGGCTCGCTCGGGACCGGGCGCGCGCTTCCCGGACGGGGCGCGTGGTTGTGCAGGGGGTCGCCGGCATGCCTCGAGCGCGCGGCGCGACGCGGGGCGCTTGAGCGGGCGTTGCGCGCCCGTCTGGCTCCGACGGCGGTCGAGGAGCTGGCCCGGCAGATCGGTACTGCCGGCGATGTGCCGGCCCGGCAGATCGGTACTGCCGGCGATGTGCCGGCCCGGCAGATCGGTACTGCCGGCGATGTGCTGGCCCGGCAGATCGGTACTGCCGGCGATGTGCTGGCCCGGCAGATCGGTACTGCCGGCGATGTGCGAGGATGGAAGGATGCTCGGGCGCCTCGAGGAGACGCCTGAGCCCGTGAAGGACACCGAGGAACATTGCCGAAGAAGATCCGCGTCTACGAGCTCGCCCGAGAGCTGGGCCTGACCAACAAGGAAGCTCTGGACCTCTCCCTTTCGCTGGGGATCGGGGTGAAGAGCCACTCGTCCTCCATCGAGGAGGCCCAAGCCGACCGCGTCCGGAGAAAGGCCGACGCCGAGGGGTTGCGCCGCGCCGTCCAGCCTGAAGAGGCACCAACCGCGCCCGTCGCCACGAAGACCCCCGCGCGGCGCCTGGTCGCGGGGGCGTCGGCTCGTGAAGGTGAGGCGGAGCGGCCACGCCTCGTGACCAGCCGGGGCGCGAGCCCGCCTGCCGCCGCAGGCCCGGTTCCGGCCCCGCCTGCCGAGACGAGCGCGGTCCCTGCAGCACCTGCCGCGGTGGGCCCCGTGCCGGCTGCGCCCGCCCCGCCGCGCCCCGCGCCG
>JAJYXS010000075.1 GCA_021801615.1 Actinomycetes bacterium | reverse complement strand
ATCCAACATGGCCAAGCAGGGTGCGCAGAACCGCACAACCGCCCGTCAGCAGGCCCGCCAAAGAGCTCGGGTCGAGGCGCGCGCGGCAGCGCGTCGGCGGGCCCGCCGACAGCGGCACTGGTGGGTTCGGCACCGTGGCCTCAGCATCCTCAGCGTGCTCGTCGTGCTCGTCGCGGGAGTCGTCGGCATCCGGCTCGGCATTGGTAGTGGTTCGGGTCCGGGAGCGACCGGCTCGCATGGACTTGCGGCAGTGGGTGCTCCCGCGCCGAACTTCCGGTTCACGACCACCTCGGGCACCCCGGAGACGGTCGCATCCCTGCATGGTCACCCGACCTTGCTGTGGTTCGTCGCCACGTGGTGCTCGTCGTGCCAGGCTGGTACCGAGTTCCTCGCCCAGCAAGGAATGGCGAGCCTGCGCGCGGCCGGCGTACGAGTGGTGGAGCTCGAACTGTACGACGACCTTGGCCAGTCCGGACCGACCATCGCACAGTTCGAGCATGCCTTCGCCAGCCGTTCGACGAGCGCCGACTGGCTATGGGGCAACGCGTCGCGGGCGATGTCCGAGCGTTGCGACCCCAAGGCGTACCTCGACATCTACTACCTCCTCGGTCGCAATGGCCACATCCGCTACGTGAACTCCAGCCCTGCCAGCACCTTCTCCGAGCTGCCCAGCGCCGTGGAGCGGACGGTGACACCGTCCTCAGCGGCTCCCGCCGGCCATGCGTCGTCAACGACGGGAGTCACGTTGGCGCCTTCTGTGATGGTGAACGCTGTGACCCGCGTACCTCCCCGTATCGCAGATGACGTCGGCCTGCCTTCGGCGGTCTTTGCGCCTCCGAAACGGCTCTCCGGTCAGTCCCCGCTCGCAGAGGACGGAAAGCCTGCGGTGATCTACGTCGGTGCAGAGTTCTGCCCGTTCTGCGCGGCGGAGCGCTGGGCTGCCGTCATGGCGCTCAGCCGATTCGGGACTTTCACCGACCTCGGCGAGACGCACTCGTCGACGAGCGACGTGTATCCCGGGACGGTCACCTTCAGCTTCTACGGCTCCCACTACACGAGCCCATATCTGATCTTCGATCCGACCGAGACCGAGACCGACATCCCGGCCCCAGGCGGCGGGTACACGACACTCCAACCCCTGAGGGGCCTCGCGAAGCGCATCTTCGCGAAGTACGACGCCCCCCCGTTCGTGCCCGCGTCGAGCGAGGGCTCGATCCCCTTCTACGACCTCGGCAACAAGGTGCTCGTCTCGGGAGCGAGCTACTCACCCCAGGTCCTCCAGGGGCTGAGTGCCCAGCAGATCTCAGCCGATCTCTCGAACCCTGCGAGCCCGGTGACCCAGTCCATCGTCGGCACGGCGAACTACCTCACGGCGGGCATCTGCTCGATCACCTCGGGCCAGCCGGCATCGGTATGTCAGCACCCCTACGTGGCAAAGGCGGCGCAGGCCATGGGGGTCGCCATCCCGTGAGTCCCGCTCCTGGTTCCGGGGACGCAAGGAGCACGAGGCCTCCATTGCCACTTCTCCGGCAGTCGTGGAGCTCGGACCCCTCGGTGGTGGAGCGATGACGAGCGTGGTGGACGCTTCGGGGGTCGTCGGGTCCGCCGCGCTCCTGCTCGCGTTCGTCGGTGCCCTTGCCGGCATGGCCACGGCCGTCGTGGGGATCCTCCGACGTCGGGCGTCGATCGTGAGCGACAGCCGGGTCTATGCCTGGCTCGTCCTGCTCGGGGAGGCCGCCGCCTCGGCGGACCTCGTCCACGCGTTCTTGGTCCACGACTTCGCGCTCTCCTACGTGGCCGACAACAACGCCCGCCAGACCCCGCTCCTCTACGACGTCTCGGGGATGTGGTCGGCGCTCCAAGGCTCGATCCTGCTGTGGGGCCTGGTGCTCGCCGGGTACCTTGCCCTGCTCGCTCGGCGTCTCCGTCGCTTCGGTGATCACGTCCGATCGGGCTGGACCCTCGTCACCGCCTATGGGATCGCCGCCTTCTTCTTCGGGCTGATGCTCGGGCCCGCCACCCCGTTCAGCACGACCCCAGGGCCCGTGCCGGTGAACGGGAACGGTCCGAACCCACTGCTCCAGGACAACCTCCTCGTCGCCTTCCATCCTCCGCTCATGTACCTCGGCCTCGTCGGCTTCACCGTGCCCTTCGCCCTCGTCGTCGGCCAGCTCGTGAGCGGGCGCGGCGACCACGCGTGGGCCGCCGAGACCCGGCGCTGGGCGCTGTTCGCCTGGGTCTGCCTCTCGGTCGCCATCGTGCTCGGGATGTGGTGGTCCTACCAGGTCCTCGGCTGGGCGGGCTACTGGGCCTGGGACCCCGTCGAGAACGGTCCTCTCCTCGTGTGGCTCGCCTCGAGCGCCTACCTGCACTCGGCGCTCGCAGAGGAGCGTCGGGGGTTACTCCGAGCGTGGAACCCGTCGCTCCTCCTCGCCGCCTTCGCCGCCACGATCCTCACGACCTTCATCACCCGCTCCGACGTGCTCCAATCCGTCCACAGCTTCAGCAGGACCGGCGATGTCGGCCCGCTTCTGCTCGGCTTGCTCGGCGCCGTGTCCTTGGGCGGGGTCGTCGTGATCGGCTGGCGGGCCGACGCCCTGCGCTCGCTGGTCCACATCGACGCGCCGGTGTCTCGCGAAGGCGCGTTTATTGCCAACAATGCGCTCTTCGCCGCCTTCGCGGCGATGGTCCTCATCGGGACGGTCTTCCCGATCTTCTATGGCTTCGCAACTCGCCAGACGGTCACGGTCGGGCCGCCGTTCTTCGACGAGATGGCCGCCCCGCTCGCCTTGGCGCTCATCGGGCTCATGGGGCTCGGGCCGCTCCTGCCCTGGCGCAAGGCCAGCCGAGGTGTGCTCTGGCACCGCATTCGGCTTCCGGCCTGGGCTGGCGCGCTCACGCTCGTCGGCACGGTCCTCGCCGGGCTCCGCGGGGTGGTGCCGTTGGCCACGTTTGCCCTGTGCGCGTTCGCCGGCACGGCCGCGTTGCGCCAGCTCGCGATCGGGGTTCGCCGCCGGCGGTGGCGAGGGCTGGTCACGCGCGAGGCCGGTGGGATGGTCGTCCACCTCGGCATCGTGGCCGTCGTGGTCGCCATCGTGGCGAGCAGCGCGTACGGGCATCGCAGCGAGGTCGAGCTCTCCCCGGGCAAGTCCGCGCAGGTCGCGGGGGTCCAGGTCACCTACCTCGGCAGCCGCACGATCACCTACCCGTCGCACACCTCGCTCGTCGCGACACTGCGCCTCGGGAATTCCCCAACCCGTTATACGCCGGCCATCAGCGACTTCTCGAACGACGTCGAGGGTGTCGGCACGCCGGCAGTCGTCTCCGGACCATGGCGCAACGTCTACCTGACCTTGGACGTCGCGCCGGCTCATCGAGGTGGTCGGGCGGCGATCGGTGTCGTCGTCCAGCCGCTGCTCGTCTGGCTGTGGATCGGCGGCGCCGTCATCGCGCTCGGCGCGTTGGTGGCCCTGATTGCCCCGGAGCGCTCCTCGGACACGGACGCGCGCCGGCATCGGAGGAAAATGCCCCGATCCGAGCAGGGAACCGCTCGCAGCCAGTCGGACGCGGCGGTGGCAGGCGTGGGCGGTGCTCGGGACGACTCCTGCGTCGGTGCGGCGCCATGAGCACCGCGGCGACCCCCACCATCCAGCGACGGCATCTCCGCCACCCGGTGCGGTGGCTCGCCATTGTCCTCGGGCTCGTCGTGGCTGGCGGGTTGGCGGTCATGCTCCCGCGTCTCGGCCAGAACCCGAGCACCCAGGTCGCGGCAGACTCTCCCCTTCTCGGAAAGCCCGCACCGTCGTTCTCCCTCCGCGAGGCGAACGGGGGTGCCATCGTCTCTTCCGCGACGCTGCGTGGTCACTATTCCATCGTCTACTTCTTTGCCACCTGGTGCCCGGTCTGCGTCGCCGAGGTCCCCAACCTCGTGTCTTTCTACTGGCACTGGCACACCCGCGGCGTCGAGCTCTTGGGCATCGGCTACGACGACCCCGCTGCTGCCGAGGCCCAGTTCGCCCGCCAGGAGGGGATCAGCTGGCCCCTCCTCGTCGATCCCGACGGACAGGTCGCGCTGCACTATGGCATCTTCGGGATCCCCGAGACCTTCGTCGTCGGCCCGGGCGGAACGGTCCTCGCCAAGCTGGTCGGGGCGGTCGGGACAGGCCAACTCGGCGCGGTGGTCGAACGCGTGATGAATGGAAGCACCAACGTGTCGGTGCGAGGTGGTGCAGTCGTGCCGACGAGCGCGGGGCAAAGGACAGGCAGTGGCTGACCAGCCGACCCAGCACGAGCCAGCTCGCCGTGTGCGTCGGTTGCGCCCTGGGCGGTCGCTGCGCGCAGGGGCAACGAAGGGTCGATCGCACGTGTCCAAGGCGCTTTGGGTCGCGCTGTTCGCCGGTGTGCTCGGGGTGAGCTTGTGGCAGGGGGCGCAGCGGCCGGCGCCGTCCACGCCGACCGCCCGGATGGAGCAGATCGCATCGGAGCTGCGCTGTCCGGTGTGCATCGACGAGTCTGCCGCGCAAGCGAACACCGCAGCGGCGCGAGCGATCCGCGCCGACATCGCGACGCGGCTTCGCAGCGGCCAGAGCGAGCGACAGATCATCGACTACATGGTGAGCCGCTACGGGCGGTGGATCCTGCTGTCCCCACCGTCGTCGGGGCTCGGGCTCACGGTGTGGCTCGCGCCGATCGCCGTCACGCTCGGAGCACTCGCGGTCGTCGTAGTCGCCTGGGCGCGCGCCGTGCGACGGTTCCGAGCGCCAGCACCGGCGGTGACCGACGCGGAGGCTGAACTGAGAGGTGAGCGCGATCTGCCACTCGCCGACAGGACGCAGCGGGTAGGCGAGGAAAGGGCGTCGACGTGAGCTGGACCGTGCTCTCCTACGCCTTCGTCCTCGGGATGGTGGCGACGCTCAATCCCTGCGGGTTCGCGCTGCTGCCGGTGTACCTCACCTCGCTTCCGAGGTCTGGCAGGGTCGCGCCTTTGGGGGCGCTCGCGCGGGTCCCCCGGGCGGTCGCGGCGGGCCTCGCGGCGACTGTGGGCTTCCTCGCAGTGTTCGGGATCGTGGGGGGGCTCGTGAGCGCGGGGATCAGCGCGGTCATGAACTGGGTTCCCGAGCTCGGCCTTGCGGTCGGCGTCGCCCTCGTCGTCGTCGGGGGGCTGACGGCTGCCGGCCGGCACCTCTCGGTGCGTCTCCCCGGTGCCACGCGTCGGCTCGGGAGCGGCCGGGGGTTGCCGTCGATGGTCGGGTTCGGCGTCTCGTACGCCGCGGCCTCGCTCGGCTGCACGCTGCCGGTGTTCCTGGCCGGCGTGGCGGGCGTCTTCACGCGCGGCGGAGTTGGCGCGGGACTCGGTGCGTTCGTCGCCTACGCGCTCGGGATGCGGGCCGTGCTCACCGCCCTCGCCGTCGTCTATGCCCTTCTCCCCGGCCGGCGTCTCGGTCGCCTGCGAGCGCTCGGAGGCCGCCTCGAGCGCCCGATCGGGGTCCTCTTGGTCGCAGTCGGGTGCTACCTCGTCTACTACTGGGCCTCGGACCTCGCGGGCGGACAGGGGACCGGCGGGTTCACGGCAACGGCCGACCGCGTCGATGCCGCGGTGACCTCGGCGGTCTCTTCTGCGGGACCGCTCCTCGGCGGGGTGCTGGTGGCGCTGGTCCTGGGAACCCTCCTCGTCGTCCGAGTGCGGCGCCGCCAGGCACGCCGCTCGATGTCACGCACCATCGCTTCGCTCGAGGAGGCCGACGCGCCGAGTCAAGCGGCAATGGGGTGCTGTGCCCCCGGCTCGCCCCTTGACGAAGCGACGGGGCCGTCTCTCGTCGGGCCGGCTCTCGTCGGGCCGGCTCGTGAGCGCAGGGTGCGCTCCTCGTGGCGAGTGGCCATGAGCGTGCTGACGGCGCTCGGCGGCGCGGCGGCCCTGAGCGGTCTCGGTGCCGCTTTCGTCGGCAGCAATGCCAGCTCCGCGCAGGACCCGGGGCCGACCCCGGCACTCATCCGGCTGATGAGCCTCGACCCGCTCAACGCCCAGTCGACCTTCTCTGCACCTGGCTTCACCCTCACCGACCAGCGCGACCGGGATGTCTCGCTCTCCTCGCTACGGGGGAAGGCGGTCGTCCTCGTCTTCTTCGACAACCGTTGCCACGAGCTCTGCCCGCTGTTCTCCCAGGACATCCGTGCCGCAGCCGCCGACCTCGGACACCTTGCCCGGCGCGTTGCGTTCGTGGCCGTGAACGTCAACCCGTTCTACCCCCAGGTTCGCTACGACGTGGCCTTCGACCGACGCGTGGGGCTCGACAAGGTGCGCGACTGGTACTTCTTGACCGGGTCGTTGCCCGCCCTCGAAGCGGTCTGGCGCGCTTACGGCGCACAGCCCACAGTCGGGCCCGACAAGACCGTCACACACACGAGCATCATCGAGTTCATCGACCCTCGAGGGAGAGTCCGCGACCTCGGCAGCTACGGTCCGTCGTCTACCGACAGCACCCGTTGGGGATACGGGCTCGCAATGATGGCCGAGTACCTCCTCGGCGTGCACCAGTCGCTTGCCGTCCGCGCGATCTCGGAGGTGGCGAGCGGCGCACCGGGAACCGCGCCGGCCTTCTCGCTCCCCGCGCTGCACGTCGGCGACACGACGGCCGTGTCGCTCGAGGCGTTCCGGGGCCGTCCGGTCGTGCTCAACTTCTTTGCCACCTGGTGCTCCGCCTGCCAGGCCGAGGCAGCCGGTCTCGGAGCCGAGGCCCGCAGGCTCGCGGGCAAGGCCGAGCTCGTCGGCATCGACGTGGACGGCAATGCGACGCAGGCGGCGGGCTTCGTGCGCCACTACGAGATCGGCTATCCGATCGGCATCGACGCGAGCGGGAGCGTGGCCGCCGCCTACGGCGTGACCGACCTGCCGACCACGGTGTTCGTCTCTGCCTCCGGCCGGGAAGTCGGTCGCCACATCGGTGCGATCTCCCCCGGTGAGCTGGCCGCAGAGGTGGACCAGTTGGCCGGTGCCGTCCGGCGGGCTGGTCCACCGTGACCAGGGGTACGGCCGAACCGGGAATCGTCCATACCGATATCCCGTTGTACGGATATGTAGGTAGGATGGTCGTTGGTGTCTGCGCGTGGGTGACACCTCGCAGGGGCCGTCGACGACCGAATCAGGGCACCGCGGCCGCGTCATCACGACAGAGCAATCAGGCCAGAGCCACGCCAGAGCAAGGAGAGCCAGTCCATGGACACGAACGCACGCCCGGCCGTCCTCGAGGTGAAGGGCATGACCTGCGACGACTGCGCCCACCACGTGACCGCCGCGCTGAAGGGTGCAGGGGCCGAAGACGTCTCGGTCACCTGGCGGGGCGGTGAGGCGCGCTTCGCCTGGCCCGGGGGGATCGCCGAGGACGCCTTGCGGTCGGCGGTCGAGGCTGCCGGCTACCGGCCCGGGACGCTGCGCCTCCTCGGCACGGGCATCTCGAAGGAGGGCGCGGGCGGGAGCGACGACTACGACCTGGTCGTCGTGGGCGCCGGCTCGGCCGCCTTCGCCGCGGCGATAACGGCCACCGAGGCCGGCCATCGCGTCGCGCTGGTCGAGCACGGCACGCTCGGGGGGACCTGTGTGAACGTCGGATGCGTGCCCTCCAAAGCGCTGCTGCGCGCCGGCGAGCTCGCCTGGGCGGCCGGGC
>JAJYXS010000145.1 GCA_021801615.1 Actinomycetes bacterium | reverse complement strand
ATGCCGTCGGCGCCGCTGCGCACCTGACAGCACCTCAGCTGCCCGCCTCCCCGCCATCTGCCCAGCTCGAGGGCGCTTCGGCGCGGACCTGAATGGATACTCCCCTCGAGCTGGGTTCCGAGCAGCGCGGGGAGCTCGTACCAACTGGAAGCTTCCTGAGAACCGCCGAGCCGGCGCTGTTTATCCTCGGGTTCTCACGCTCCTGGAGCGTCCTTCGAACGGTCCTGCTCCTGCACGCTCGCCCGAACGCCACGGGGCGCGCAGATCCTGGAACCGACTCTCTCCGCCTCAGCCGCCCTCAGCCGGCGGAGGGCCTCCGGCCATTGGTCGACCCAGCACGCGGGATCCTCGCCTTGGTCAGCACCGGCGCGGGGACGCCCACCTCCCGCCACATCGAGTAATCGATGCCTCGACGTTCGCCGTAGCTGCGTGCCACCCGTACGAACTCGCGCTCGAGAGCTCCATGGTTGGCAGCGGGAACCACCTTGGTGCGTGCCGCTTCGAGGTCCCTGCGCTGCTTGACCAGGTTCAGCTTGTCGATACCACGAGCCTGCCTCAGGCGCTCGTCGATCTCGGCGATCTGCTTGTTGATCGATTCGGGCGTCCGACGGCGCCCCGGTCGCTTGGGTCCGGAGTCGATGGCGTCGAGGTACGCGCGCACGATCCTCGCCTCCTCACGGCCTCGGGCCATCTGCGCCTTGTGCTCGGGGCTGAGACCACCTCGAGCTCCTCGGGAACTGCTTGCCGCTTTGACAGGCGTCTTGGTCTCTTTCCCTACACGAATGGGTCTTGAGGCAACCTTCTTCGTGGCCGACTTCGTTGCTGATGATTCACGGCTCTGTGGCATACAACCAGCATAACCGATACTGGCATCATCGTGTGGGAGCTTGGCCGATGGAGGCCTATTCGCGGGTGTCCCGCACCCCCGGGCGTCCCGGTGGTCACCCACCATGAAGGGGGATCCGTGCGACCGGTGCGTCGAGCTTTGCGGGACGTTTCGAGATTGCCGGATTGGAAGGGATCGCAAATGACGTCGGTCGAGGTCTGGATCGAAAGAGCGGCGCGGGGAACCACCACGAAACCGGCTCGAACGAACACGAAGGAAACGGACGCCCCGGAAACCGGCTCGAAGGAAGCGGTCCTCCACGAAGCGGTCCTCCACGAAGCAGGCCTCCACGAAGCGGGCCTCCACGAAACGGGCTCGAAGGGAACGGGTCCCCAGAAAGCGGGCTTGCACGAAGCGGACCTTCATGAAACGGGCTGAAACGGGCCTCCACGAAGGGCGAGCCGGGCGTACGCTGCTCTTCGTGCCCGCGTCGCCAGGCTCGATGCCGTCCTCCTCTTGGTCGCGCCATTCCGGACGCGCAGCCTCCTTTCGGACGCGTCCCGACGAGACGGTCGCCGTGGGGAGAAGGGTGTTCCTCGGCATGCTCGGGCTTGGCGTGGCGGGCATCGCCTTCGGAGCCGGAGTCCAGACAAGAGTCGGGCAGGTCCTCGGTTCGGGCTTCTGGAGCGTCCTGCCGGGGGGCGACCACTTCGAGATCTACAGCGTGAGCGGCTCGTTCCCCGACATCCCTCGTGGCTCCTACCGCCTGTCGATCTCCGGGCTCGTGGAACGCCCGACGACCCTCACACTGGCGCAGCTCGAAGCGATGCCGTCGGTGCATCTCGTGCGCGACTTCCAGTGCGTGACCGGCTGGCGCGTGCCGGAAGTCCACTGGGAGGGGGTGAGGCTCTCGGACCTGCTCGACCTGGTGGGCGTCCGGTCCGAGGCGGTCGCGTGCACGTTCGACTCCTACGACATGGTGGACACCGAGAGCCTGACGCTCGAGCAGGCGCGCCTGCCCGACGTCATCGTCGCCTATCGCATGCTCGGGGCCCCGATCACCCTGGCGCACGGCGGTCCGGTCCGGCTCTACGTCGCCCCGATGTTCGGGTACAAGTCGCTCAAGTGGCTCGTGGCCATCCGCCTCGTCGACGCGGTCCAGCCCGGCTTCTGGGAGCAGAGCGGGTATCCGGTCAACGGGTGGTTGGACGGTTCCACCTCGACATCCCCGCCTCGCGGCGGCTGAGAAGCAGCGGCTGAGAAGCAGCGGCTGAGAAGCAGCGGCTGAGAAGCCTCGTCGTCGTGCGCGAGTCGCGTCCTGGTGCCGGCGAGCTGCCTCGAGGGTCCCACGCCGACCTGTGCGTGACGAAGGTCTATCGCGGCCATCGCGAGATCGTGAGCCCCGGGCAGGGTGCGCTTCTTCGGCACCGGTGTAGCGTCGGCCCGAAGGTGAGCTGGTGACGTCGGTCCCCGTGCGTCGAAGGGTCGAGGGAGACATCAATTCCTCGCGCGCTCGCGTCGCGTGGCAGAGCGGCCACCTGGGACGGGAAGGTCGGGCGATCGTCGACGCCGACGCTCGTGTCTTCTTGCGCCAGTCGCTTTCCACGCCCGTGCTCAACGCGGTTGCCAAGGCGCAGGGCATCTACCTCGAGGACGTGGACGGACGCCGGTACATGGACTTCCACGGCAACAGCGTCCATCACATCGGCTATGCCCATCCGGTCCTCGTCGACGCCTTGGAGCGCCAGCTCCGGGAGCTGACCTTCTCGCCCCGGCGGTACACGAACCGTTGGGCCGTCCAGCTCGCGGAGAAGCTCGCCGAGATCACCCCCGGACGCCTGCAGCGCTCGCTGTTCGCCCCGAGCGGCAGCGATGCCGTCGAGATCGCGCTGAAGCTCGCGCGCCTGGCGACCGGCCGCTACAAGACGGTGTCGTTCTGGGACGCCTTCCATGGCGCCGGGTTCGGCGCCTCGAGCGTCGGCGGTGAGGAGATCTTCCGAGGCGGCGCGCTGGGCCCGCTCCTGCCGGGCACCGAGCACGTGGCGCCCCCTGAGTGCTACCGCTGCGCCTACGGCCACCCGGACCTCGACGGTGGTCCGCGCCTCGAGGTGTGCCACCTGGCGTGCGCGTCGTACCTTCGCTCGGTGCTCGAGCGTGAGGGCGACGTCGCCGCGGTCGTCGCAGAGCCGATCCGTACCGTCCCGATCATCCCGCCCGAGCCGTTCTGGGCGGAGGTGCGCAAAGCCTGTGACGACAACGGGGCGCTCCTCGTCTTCGACGAGGTGCCCAACGCGCTGGGAAAGACGGGCCGCATGTACTCCTGCGAGCACTACGGCGTGGTGCCGGACGTCGTCGTGACGGGCAAGGCGCTCGGCGGCGGTATCGTGCCGATCGCCGCCGTGACCGCGCTGCCCGAGCTCGACGCGGGCGCAGATCGCGCGATCGGCCATTACACGCACGAGAAGAACCCGCTGCTCGCGTGCGCGGCGCTCACGACCATCGAGATCATCGAGCGTGACGGTCTCGTCGCACGCGCCGCGGCGCTCGGTGAGCTCGCCGGGCGGCGCCTCGCCGAGCTGAAGACGGCCCATCGGCTGATCGGCCATGTCCGGAACAAGGGGCTCCTGATGGGGATCGAGCTCGTCAGGGACCGCGCGTCCAAAGAGCGTGCCACCGACGAGGCCGACGCCGTGCTCTACCGCTGCCTCGAGCTCGGGCTCAGCTACAAGACGACGATGGGGAACGTCTTGACCTTGACGCCGCCGCTCGTCGTCGAGGAGCACGAGCTCGAGCGCGCCTTCGAGATCCTCGACCAAGCGATCTCCGAGATCGAGACCACGCGCCGCTGAGCCTGGCCCGGCCGTCCGCCTGCTGCAGCGCAGCCCAGCTCGAGCGCCGGGCAGGAGCGTTGACTCGTCGAGAGGATGAACGTAAGGTGAACGGAAAGTGAACGTGGGGTAAACCAGGTGACCGGATGGTGAACTCGTGGGAGCGAGGAGACGAAGCGCCGGGTGCGCCGGGTGCCCCCCCACGGGCCAAGACGGGGAGATGCCGACGTGGCGGACGCGCTGATCGTGGTGGCGGCCGCCTTCGCGGTCGTCGCCGGCGCCAACGACGGCAGCTCGATGCTCTCGGCCGGGGTCCGCGTCCCTGGGCTGCGACCGGTGTGGAGCCTGGCCATTCTGCTCGCCGCGATCGTCGTCGGGCCCTGGGCGCTGTTCGGGACCCGGGTGGCGACGACCTTCGCGCACCAGCTCGTGCCCTTCCAGGGGCCGGAGGCCGACCGCGCGCTCCTGGTGGCCGCGGCGGCGTCGATGGTCGTCGTGTTCGCGCTCACCCGTGCAGGCCTGCCGACGAGCCTGACGCTGTCGCTGATCGGCGCCGTCACGGGAGCCGGGATCGGCGCGGACCTGCCGGTCCGCCTCGGCGTGCTGGTCACGATCCTCGCCTTCGGCCTGTGCGCTCCACTGGTCGCGGCCGCGGTCGCGTACGGTGCGTCCCGCTGGCTCAGCCGCTCGCTGAGCGGCAGGCGTGTGAGCACACGGTTGCGCCACCTGCACATCGGCGCGTTCTCGCTGCAGTGCCTCGCGTACTCGGCGAACGGCGGCCAGAAGATGCTCGCCGTCTTCGCGCTCACCGCGGGAGCGACGTCTTCGGGCATGGTTCGCGACCCCTGGTGGCTCGCGCTCTCCGTCGCCGGGCTGTTCGCGCTGGGTGTCGCGCTCGGCTTGCGCAAGGTGAGCGCGAAGGTCGGCACGGGCATCCTCGCGGTGCACCTCAGGCACGCGGTCGTCGCCGAGCTGTGCACCTTCGCGCTGGTGATGGCAGCGGGCCTCGGGGGGGTGCCGGTGACGGCGAGCCAGTCCCTCGCCGGGGGGCTCGTCGGTGCGGGCGCCAGCGAGTCCCGCTCCCGTGTGCGCTGGCCGGTCGTGGGAAGACTGGTCGGCGCATGGGTGGTCACGCTGCCCGCGAGCGTCGGACTGGCTGCTCTGGCGAGCGCGCTGTGGCGGTTGGCGTCGTGATCGGGAGCCTCGCGCGGTGAGCGTCGTCCGGCGCCAGCGGCTGGCCGTGGGGGTGGCCCGCTTCGCGAGGGACCTGGCGGGGCGCAGCTCGTCTCGGCTCCTCACACTGCTCGTGGACCAGCTCGATGCCACCTCCCTCGGGGTCACGCTGGTCTCGCGGCTTGCCGCCGGGGAGGTGTCGCCCGCGCAGGCACGCGACGAGATGCGCGAGCTCGAGCATGCCGGTGACGACTCGCGTGCCGAGCTGGTCGGCCACATCGGGAGGGTGCTGAGCACCCCGATCGACCCCGAGGACCTCTTCCGCCTCTCGCGCTCGATCGACGACGTGCTCGACAACCTCCGCGACTTCGTGCGCGAGGTGGACCTGTACCACCCTGAGGACCTCGCGCTCGAGGCTCCGCTCATCCGTGCGCTGGCTGACGGCGTCGAGTCCATGCGCACAGCGGTTGCAGAGCTGCGTGCGCCTCGCGGCAACGCGCGTGAGGCGACGCTCGCCACGCGCAAGGCGGCAGGCGGGACTCGCCGCCTCTACCAGCAGCAAGTCGCGGCGCTGTTCGACCTTCCCCTCGACGCCGAGACCCTGAAGCACCGTGAGCTCCTCCGGCGGCTCGACGTCGTGGGACTTCGGCTCGGGGAGGCTGCCGACGCGCTCGCCGACGGCGCGCTCAAGCGGAGCCGCTGAGCCTCCTCGGGTCCGTGGGCACCGGCCGGAGAGGGCCTGAGCGGCCCGGCGACCGCCTCCGTGAACGGCCGGTGACGTGCAAGTGAACCCAGGGTGATCACGGCGAGGCTCCATAGCCTGCGGGCTATCGTCGGCATGGCTCGATCGCCATCACGCGCCAGGTTGCCACGGGTTGACAATAGGCAGTGCGAACGAGCCCGATCGAAGGGGGGCCATGTCATGCGAAGTCGGTGGTTGCGTCTGCAGTTGGCAGGAGTCGCAGCGCTCCTGTTGGGGGCGTCGGGATCATTGGTCGGCTGGTCGCCGAGCGGTGCTTCGACGTCCAGTCTCGGGTCGTCCGTGACGATCTACGAGGCGACAGGCGCCGAACCCTGGTTCAACGCGGAGTTTGCGCAGTTCGAGAGCAAGTACCATGTCCACGTCAACATCGTGGACACAGGGAGCGGGGCGCTCACCAGCCGGGCCCTTCTCGAGAAAGCGCACCCGCAGGCCGACGTCCTCGTGGCGCTTCCTCCCTTCATCGAGGAGGCGGCGGAGAAGGGCATCCTCGCCCCGACCCATTTCGCGGACGAGAGGACAGCCCAGCCGACGACAGGCCACGGGTACTGGTACGCGCTGATCAACAACTACGAGAACTTCATCTACAACCCGACGCTCGTGAAGCCGGCGCCCACCACCTGGAAGGACCTTCTGACAAAGAGGTTCGCCGGCAAGATCAGCTACTCGAACCCGACCACCGCCGGTGACGGCTTCGCGGTCCTCTGGGTGCTCCAACAGGAGTACGGGCTGAGTGACGCGCTGAAGTACTTGAAGCAGCTCGAGGCCAACGTGTCGGCCCACCCGCCGGGCACCGGCGCCCAGGACGCGCTCGTGAGCAAGGGCGAGGACCTCGTCGCGAACGGCGACGTCCAGATGGACCTGTCCGATGCCCATCACGGAGACAACATCAAGGTCTGGTTCCCCGAGGACACAAAGGGCCAGAAAGAGACCTTCTCGGACCCGTATGCCGCGGGGCTCGTCAAGAACGCGCCGAACGCCGCGGCTGGCAAGGCGCTGTTGAACTTCCTGTTCTCCACAAGCGCACAGGACCAGATCCCGTCGCTGTGCTTCGGACTGCCGGGCCGCGTGAACGTGCATCCGAAGTCCGCGGTGTACACGGAGTGGAAGAACCTGCTGAAGGGTGTGAAGATCTTCCCCGTGACATGGAAGCAGGTCGTGAAGGAGCAGGCCTCGCTGCTCAAGGACTGGAGCACGCAGGTCGAAGGGGCTTGACGGTGGCGTCTTCGGCGCACGTCGCCGAGACGGCCGACGCCGTGCCACCGGGCGCCGGTGGGGTCTCGGCCGTCGCTGCCGGCGTAGTCGGCGCGCCTGTGGCAGGGCGGCGCACGGAGCGCGCGCTGCGCTCCCGAGGCCGCGCCCGCGCCGCTGCCCATCACGCAACCGGCGTCTCCTTCGAGCAGGTGCAGGTCGCGTACAAGCGCACGGTGGTGCTCGAGGACTTCTGCCTCGGGGTCGAGCCCGGAGAATTCTTCGCGATGCTGGGTCCGAGCGGGTCGGGCAAGACGACGGCGCTCCGGGCGGTGGCAGGCTTCGTGAAGCTCACCTCCGGCCGTCTGCTCATCGGCAACCGGGACGTTGCGATGCTGCCCCCCTACCGCAGGGACGTGGGCATGGTCTTCCAGCAGTACGCACTGTTCCCGCACATGACCGTCGAGGAGAACGTTCGGTTCGGGCTGACGGCGCGTCACTGGAAGCGGGCCCGTGCCAACGAGCGCGTCGCGGAGGTGCTGTCCCTCGTCGGCATGGGAGCCTACGGGGGCCGTCAGCCCCGCGAGCTGTCCGGCGGCCAGCAGCAGCGTGTGGCGATCGCTCGCGCGCTGGCGGTGGAGCCGAAGGTGCTGCTCTTGGACGAGCCGCTCTCCGCGCTCGACGCGCAGCTGCGGATCGGCATGCGCGAGGAGCTCGCAGCGCTCCACGCGAGGCTGCCGGACCAGACGATCCTCTACGTCACCCACGACCAGGAGGAGGCCATGCAGCTCGCCGACCGGGTCGCAGTCCTCCACGACGGCCAGCTGGTCGAGGTCGGCACGCCTCGCGAGCTCTACGAGCGACCGCGCAGGCGCTTCACCGCCGGCTTCGTCGGCGTGACGAACCTCCTCGAGGTCGAAGCGCTGCCCGAGACGTTCGCCGCGACACGCGTGCGCGTGCGGTTGGGTGCGGCCGAGATCGTCGCGATCGCGCACGAGCGTCCCCGGCCGGGAACCGGCCTTTTGTGCCTGCGTCCCGCTCACC
>JAJYXS010000073.1 GCA_021801615.1 Actinomycetes bacterium | reverse complement strand
CGACCTCGACGGCGTCGGACCCGAACGGCGGGCACCGGTCGTCGCCGTCAGGGACGGCGCGCTCGGGTTCTGGGCAGCACTGCGAGACGTCTTCCCCGAGACCAAGGAGCAGCGCTGTTGGGTCCATTATGTGGAGTCCACGATTATGTGGACATGGGCCCCGGATGCCTTGGTGCATGCGAGCATCCCGCTCCAGCAGTCCGCATAATCACAACGCCTCGAGGAAGGCGAGCAGGTCATCGGGAGGACGGTAACGACCGGGAACCGAGCCGATCGGGGTGGTGCGGTCGAGGGCGCGCTCTTTCAGGGTCAGATCGGCATGCACGTAGATCTGCGTGGTCGCGACCTGCTCATGGCCCAGCCAGAGCGCGATGACCGTCGAGTCAACGCCGGCGTGGAGCAGGCGCATGGCCGCGGTGTGCCGAAGGACGTGGGGCGACACGCGTTTGGAACGGAGCGATGGGTAACGTTCGCTCGCCGATGCTGCATGCCTGTCGACGATGGCAGTCACCGCGTAGCGGCTGAGCGCGCTGCCGCGATGGGTGCTCGGGAAGAGCGGCGTCGCGGGTGTTCCTTGTTGCTCGTCCATCCACCCCGCGAGGATCGTTGCCGTTGTCGCCGTCAACGGCGTGATGCGCTCCTTGCGGCCCTTGCCGGTGCAGCGCACGTGTGCGCCGGTGCCGAGCACGACGTCTCCTCGGTGGAGACCGACCAGCTCGGAGACCCGAAGCCCGGTCTGGATCGCAAGGACCAGCAGCGCATGGTCGCGCCGCCCAAGACGCGTCGTGCGGTCCGGAGCGTCGAGCAGCGCGTCGACCTCCTCGTCGGACAGGAACGAGACGACCGCCCGCTCGAACCGCTTCGGAGGGATGGCGAGGACACGCTCGATGAGGGCGGCGTGCTCGGGATGGCGCAGCGCGGCGAACCGGAACAGCGAGCGGACAGCGGCGAGGCGCGCGTTGCGGGTCCGGGCGTCGTTGCCGCGCTCGACCTCCAGGTGGTCGAGGAAACGGCCGACGAGGCGGGCATCGATATCCTCGACGCACAACGAGGACGGTGCCTTGCCCGTCTCGCGCTGCACGTAGGCGAGGAGGAGCCGGAAGGTGTCCCGATAGGCGGCGATCGTGTGCGAGCTGGCCCGGCGCTGGGCGATGAGCCGCTCGGTGAAGAACGCCTCGAGGGTCGGGGCGAGCGCGCTCATGGCCGTGCCCCGTAGGTCGTCTCCAGACGTCCCGCCGCGACGGCGAGCACCTCGATCGATCCCGACAGATACCAGTAGGTGGCGGCCGGATCGACGTGCCCGAGGTAGGTGGAGAGCACCGGGAGCTTCACGGCCACGTCGGCGCCCTCTGCCTGGAAGCGGGCGAGCGCAGTGACGGCGAACGTATGTCTCAGGTCGTGCGGCCTCGGCCGGCACGACGACGAACGTGGCTCGATCCCGGCCCGACACACGAGCTCGTGGAAGCCCAAGTGGAAGTTGCAGTAGAGGATCCGGGTCCCCGTCGCCGACACGAAGAACGCCGGGCTCGACGCTGCCGGCGCGAGCTCGTCGCGGCGCCTCGCGTAAGCGACGAGGGCTGCGGTCGCCGTCGGATGCAGCGGCACAGCCCTCGTCTTGTCGAACTTGGCCTTGCGGACGGTCACGACGCCCTGGTGCAGGTCGACATCGGCCCGATCGAGCGCGAGTGCTTCCCCGACGCGCATGCCGGTGCAGGCGAGGAGCCCGATCACGGCCTCCATCGACGCCGCGCGCAGCGGGGAGTGGATCGCTCGCGCGGCGGTCGTCAACGCCACCACCTGCTCGGGGGTGTAGAGGTAGGGGGTGGCTCGCTTCGAGCCCCCTGGCAACAGGCCCGTCGGCGGCACGCCGGTGCGGGGATCGAGGGCATGCAGGTAGCGCAGGAAGCCACGAGCGACGCACAGCCGGTTGGCCCCCCACAAAGGGCTGCACCGCACCGGTGACGTCGCCCAGGACAGCGCCGCCTCGACGGTCACGACCTCGATGCCCGCCTCGTCGCAGAAGTCCACGAGCTGGGCGAGCAGGCGACCAGCACGCTCGAGCGTGAACCCGAGTGCGCGGCGCAGCGCCAGGTACTCCTTCAGGCGATCGTGCAGGGCGCTCACGCTGCACCGCCCGGCCACGCCTGGGCGATCTCGGACAGCGAGCGCCGGTCGACCTTTAATGGGGCAGTCGGTTATTCGAACTGTAGGAATAGCTGTGGATGGGGGGTCTGGGGGGAAGGGTGGATAACCACCTGATTCTGTGGGCAACCCGAGCCGCAGCAGCGAGCGCCGGTGCTAGATCGGAAGCGGTCGCTCGAACCACACCTGCGGTGGATGCTCGTTGTGACGCACCCATCGGTAACGCTTGTTGGCGGCCTGGGCGCTGCAGCCGAGCGCACGGGCGATCTCGGCCCAAGTCGCCCCGCTCGCTCGAGCCCGAGCGACGGCAAGATCCTGCTCGCTGGTGAGCGCGCGGATCTGCTCGGCGAGAGCGGCGATGCGGCACAGCGGCGACTCGAGCATCGTCGGCGCGTGCGGGTCCGGCTTGTTTGGCATCAACGGAGGTTGACGAGCGGCGAGGGCCCGCTCGCTCGACGGCTGTACTCGGCCGCGTAGACCGTCCAGTCGCCGCTGGCAGCCCGCTGCCACTGCACCGCGACAGTGATGTGCAGGCCGAGCATCTTTGCGAGCACCGCCGCAGGGAGCTCCCTGGCAAGCTGCATCAGCGCCTCGGAGCGCACCGGCCCCGCCTGCACCCCGAGGTCGCGCAGCCGCTCGGTCATCCGGCTCGCACTGATCGGGCGGCCGGGCTGACCACCGGGGAACAGCCACGGTGAGACTCCGGCGTCGCCGAGAACTGCGTGTCCTTTTCGGTCGGCGACGAGCTCGACGACGATGCCGGCAAGCGGCTCAGGTAGCTCGACAGGGCACCTCCCAAGGCGCAGGCGCACACTGTCCTCGCCGATCTCGACGTGGTCGAGCCTGAGGCGACTGATCACCGCCGCCCGCTGAGCGTAGAGCAGCACGAGCAGGCAGGCCAGGCGATCGGCACGATCCACGGAGCCATCGGAGAGCAACCAGCGCGCCTGGTCCCAGCGCTCGGCGCTGTCGCTCGAGGAGGACGGACCGCTCCAGCGGACGGCCGGCAGCTCAAGGCTCGTGAGGCGCTCTCCTTGCGCCCAACGGACGAAGTGCCCGACGTCGCGCCCTTTCGGCGCGCCCTCGCCGGCGAGGAAGGCGTCGAGATCGCCCTGGGTCGCTTCGCCGAAGGAGATGCCACGGCGCGCGAGCCATTCGAGCAGGACGATGGCCGAGCGGACACGTGCCTTCAAGACGGTTCCTTGGCTGAAGATCGTCTCGCCGTGCTTCACCCGAGCGCGCAGGCGGCGCAGCAGGTGCCAGAGGGCGTAGCGCTGGAGGAGCTGACGCTCCTCAGGGTCCTCTCGGGCGGCGAGCGTCGAGCTGACCCAGGCCTCGAGTCGGGCCATCTGCTCGTCGCGAGGAGGAAGGGCGCCTGTCGCGACGAGCATCGCACGAAGGTGTTCGAGCGGCTTTCCGGCGGGAAGCTCGTCGAGAGCTTCGTGGCTGAGTGCCACCTCGCCAGCGGCGACCCGAGCGAGGACACGAACGGCCCCGCTGCGAGAGAGCCAGGTCAGCACCGTCGAGGGGCGCTCGATCGCCGCCAGGTTCTCGAACAGGCCGGCGAGCTCGGGACGGATCGCCTCGTCAGGGCCGGCAAACAGTTCCTGCAGCTGCTTTCGCAAGGCGCAGCGTGCGCAGGGCCCGTCGGTCAGCTTGGTCGCCTCCCCGCAGTCCGGGCATCGCTTCCAGAATGCGTCGTCATTGCGCGTGCAGGTGGCACAGAGCGGTTCGGCTGCACTTCCGCCGCGCACCTGTCGGACCTTGGAGCAGCGAGCACAGCGCGCCCAGCGCTGCTGGCAGGCACGACACCATGGCTTGCCGGTCGCCGTGGCGATCTCGCAGGGAGCGACGCGCTGACAGATCGAGCAGGTCATCGCAGCAACAGGCCGGCAGCTCGCGCACAGCGGGCCTTCCAAGGTGCGCACGCTCACGGCTCGACGCCGCCCGCAGCCTCGGCAGTCCTCCTTGTTGGCAGGGTCATTGATGAAGCAGTTCGCGCAGATCGCGCCGCCGTTCTCGTCCCGGGTGACCGGGTCACGGACCGCTCCACAGCGCGCGCAGGCAACGGCCCGCAGGCGCGCCTGGCACCCACGGCAGATACGCAACCCGCCGTGCGCCTTGGAGAGCTTCACCACTCGGCCACAGCGCGGGCAGGCCGGCGCGACGACACGGGTCGCACCCGCATTTGTGAGTGCCTCGATGAAGCGCAGCACCGTCGGGGTCGGGGACTGCGCCCCCGCCCCGCTGAGCAGCTCGGGGCGGTCCTCGAGCGCCCAGGCGAGCTGGCGCCGCTGCCCGGCGCGGGAGGTGACCGCCTCGAAGGCTTTCCGGACCACGTCCGCGTCGAGTTTCGGCTCGACACGCCTCACCACCTCGAGGGCGACCTCGACGGGCTCCCGGCCGTCCTCCGGCGGGCAGGACGCGCAACGAGGCTGGCCGGCGCGATCGCGCGAGTTGGTGACCTTCAGCTTGCCGCAGCCGGCACACGCGATCCGTCTCGGCCCGCAGACGCCACAGTACCAGTCCTCGCCGCGGCGTTGGAAGCTGCGCAGCGCCTTTTGACAGCGGGCACAGCGCGGCGGCGAGATGCTGGTCGCGCCGAGGTCGCCGAGCGCGACGAGCAGCTCGGCGACGACACGAGGGGCCGGCGAGCGGCCGTCTTCAAGCACCCGTGGACGATCGAGGAGGCCCTGGGCGAGACATCGCCTTCGCGCGCGGCCGGGGGCAATCCTTCGAACGGTCTGCTCGAGGACGTCGCGTGAAAGCGCCGGGTCGCGCTCTTCGATGATGCCGAGCACGACCGCGAGCGGGTCGACGAGCACCTCGGGCTTAAAAGAGGGCATCTATCGCTCGGCTTTCAGCACACGCGCCCTTCTCGGACGCAGCGTTCCGATCGATGCCTCGGCGCCGGCTGCCTGCTTCCTCGCCGCCGCTGGCGCCTCGACAGGCTCGATCAGATCCTCGATGCTGCAGTGAAAGATGTCCAACAGTGCCATCAAGATCTTCAGGCTGAGACGCTCCGGCCGCTCGCAGACGAGGCGATAGACCTGGCTCGTCGAGAGGCTGATCCCTCGCTCTTTCAGCGGCGCGATGAGGTCGGTCGTCGAGAACATCTCCCTTTGGGCCATCACCTGACGCACGTGCCAGCGGTAGTCGAGCTTTCGTCCCATCAGATGTGTTCCTTGTGCTTGGCGGACGACAGCGCCGGGGCAAGGGCGCGGCGGAGGGCGGCGTTCATGAAGTCGTCGCTCACATGGGTATAAATTGCCGTCGAGCTGTCGCACTCATGTCCGGCTTGGACCTGAATAAATCGACGGTCCACCCCGTCTTCGGTGAGATGGGTGATGTAGGAATGTCGCAGGCTGTGTGGCGTCAGTGAGCTCGGCAAGCCGAGCGCCTCGCGGTAGGCGGCAAAGCGGGCGTTGACCTCGGACGGCTTGAGGCGCCCGGCGCGCTCGGTGAGGAACAGCGCCGGGTGCTCGGCGGGCTCGAATCTCGGCCGGATGTTCTCGACGTAGTCGGCGAGGGACTCGACCGCCCAGCCCATCACCGAGGCGACGCTTCTCCTTCGCGGTGGCTGTCCGCGTTTGGCCTTGCCGTAGCGGACATGAAGCATCCCATAACCGCCGAACTCGGGAGCGGCGGGGTTGGCCGCGAAGTCGACGACGTCGAGCTTGCAGGCCTCGGTGCGGCGAAGCCCCCAGGCGTAGATCACCTTGAAGACCGTGGCATCCCGGTAGGCGCTGAGCACGCCCTTGCGGCGCGAGGCGACGGCCCGCTCGACCTGGTCGTCCGCGTAGTCGAAGAACGCCTGCAGCTCCTTTCGGCTGAACGCTCGTGCCTCCGGGCGGCCTTCGTAGTCAGAAAGGTGGGCGATGGTGTTCCACTCATGGCAGATCGCAACCGGAAAGACGCCCTCGCCGAAGCTCTGCTCGCACACGGTTCCCCAGCCGTAGCGGGGGTCGGTGAGGTACTCGTTGAACAGCCGGAGGTCGACCTGGTAGCTGCGGATGGTCGAGGGTGCGAGGTGGGACTCCGCCCGCAGCGACAGCACCCACTCCTCAAGATGTGCCGGGGACCAGTTCCATGGATATTCGTTGGTCGACTCAAGGAAGCGCCGCACGAGCCGCTCACGGCTCTCCACCGTCTCGACCCGAAGCCCCCGTGCCGCCTGCTGGGCGCGCCAGCCGCGCAGCATCGCGTCGAACATCGCGTCCTCCGGGCGCAGCTGCGCCACCCCGGAGACGAGCGCGCGCTGTGCAAAACCTGCGAGCTCACCCTGCCCCACGACCCCTCCTGTCTTCCCGTCGGGGGCAGGAATCATGCAACAGACGGGCGAGGCGAGCAAACGAGCCGCTCAGGCCATGTGGACGGTCGCTTCCGCACAGCTCTTCCGACGGTGTCGTGAGCAGGCGAACTGGACATTCGCACGCGCCCGATGCAATTCCCGAGAGTTGGCATAGATGCTGGTGGTGAGCAGTCGCTCGTGCCGGAGCACCTGGCCCACCTCCGCCAGGGTCGACCCCGCCCGCAGCATCTCGGTGGCGGCGGTGTGCCGGAGACGGTGGGCACCCACTTCGGGCAGGCCGGCCCGTCGGCACGCCGAGTACACGACGTTGGTGACGCCGCCGCTCGTGAGCGCGACCCTCGGTGCCCGGACCCGGGTGAAGATGTTCGAGCATGGGCACGCGCCGCGGCCCCGCCGCAGCCAAGCGGCAATCGCCTCGCCGACGTCGGCCGGCAGTGGCAGGCGGTCGACTCGGGGGCCCTTGCCCCGCACCACGAGCTCCCCGGCACGCCAGTCGACGTCGGCGAGCTCCAAGGAAGCGACCTCTCCGGCGCGAAGCCCGAGACGGATGAGCACGGTGAGCACCGCGAAGTCACGTCGGCCGAAGGTGGTGCGCCGGTCGCAACTCTCGAGCAGCTTGGCCACCGCGGCGCCGTCGAGCGACGTCGGCAGCGATGCGAGCCGCCGGCTCGCGGCTGACGGCACAGCGCCAGCCAAGGAGACCGGCGTGAGGCCCCGCAGGTGGCAGAAGCGCAGGAACGCACGAAGCCCGCAGACGACGTACGCGGCGCTGCGCTTGACGCACTGGCCGGTCACGAACTGCATCACCTCCGCGGCGGTCACCGTGGCGAGGTGTTCGGCGTGCTCGTCCAGGAACAGCCGGGCGACGTGGAGGTAGCTGACGGCCGAGGTCGCTGCGATGCCGCGCTCGTCGAGCAGGTAGCGGCGGAACTCGACGAGCAGCTCGTCGACGGACGTCGTCTGCGGCGGGGCCGGCGCTGGGAGGGCGCCCATGCCTCGCAGGTGCGCGAGCAGCGGGGCCACGCCCTTCGGTGAGAGCCATAGCGTGTAGCCCGCGGCCCGCCTGGCGACGAGGAACTCGCCGACGCGTTCGGGCGTGAGGTCGCCCACGTTGAGCCCGCGCCCTTCGAGCCACCGGCTGACGTGCGCCATCAGGCGCAGCTGGTCGCACAGCGCCAGCGGTCGATAGCCCTGCGCCTCGAGCTCCCCCCGGAACCCTGCGGCATAGGGGACGAGCGGGCCAGTGACCTTGACCCGTGACGGCCTTCCACCCATGACTGCCTCCTCTCCGAACTACCTGTCGAGAGGAAGCTTCGGTCGTTCAGCTGTCCGGGATTATGTGGGGTGGTTCAACATGCGATTCGGCTCCAACCAGGAGGAACGCCGACTGACGGCGGTCCGCTCCACATAATCGTGGACTCCACATAATGGACCTTA
>JAJYXS010000207.1 GCA_021801615.1 Actinomycetes bacterium | reverse complement strand
GGTCACTGCGGCGGGCGCCGCGCCGGGCGCCGCGCCGGGCGCCGCGCCGATCGCCTCCCCGGTCGCCTCCCCACTCATCGCAGTGCCCCTGCGAGCAGCTCGAGGAAGCGCTCGTTCTCCTCTGGGGTCCCGACGCTCACGCGCAGGCAGCCCTCCAAGCCGGGGCGCGAAGAGAAGTCGCGCACGAGCACGCCCGCGGCGAGCAGGTCCGCCCACAGCGCGCTCGCATCCCTCCCCCGGGGGCGGAACAGGACGAAGTTCGCGTCGGAGGGCCACGTGTCGACGTCGAGCTCGGCGAGCCCCTTCGCGAGCTCCTCGCGCGCCGCTGCGACCGCGCGGACCCGTTCTGCCATCTCCGTTTCGTAGCGCAGGGCCAGCACGCCGGCGAGCTGGGTCTGGGTCGACAGGTGGTACGGGAGCGCCGCGGCCTGGCAGCCGGCCACCACGTCGCGGTGCGCCACGAGGTAGCCGAGGCGGGCGCCGGCCATCGCCCAGGCCTTGGAGAGCGTGCGGACGACGACGAGCCCTTCGGCGCCCGCCGACCCGTCGCGAAGCGTCAGCGACGAAACGCTCGTGAACTCCCCGTACGCCTCGTCGACGACGGCGAGGCCCGGCGCGCCCTCGACGAGGGCGGCGACGGTGCGAGGGTCCTCGGCGCGCCCGGTCGGGTTGTTGGGCGAGCAGAGGAAGAGGACGTCGGGCTCCACGCGCGCGATCGCCGCCGCGCCGGCCACCGGGTCGACTCGGAAGTCGGCGCCGCGCGGCTCGGCCACCACCTCCATGCCCGCGAGCCCGGCGACGTGCGCGTGGAGCCCGTAGGTGGGCTCGAAGACGAGCGCGCGCCGCCCGCTCCCCCCGAAGGCGAGCAGCAGGCACAAGAGCACCTCGTTGGACCCGTTGGCGCAGAAGACCTCCTCCGGCTCGACCCCGTGGCGGCTGCCGACCGCGGCGCGCAGCGCCTTCGCCTCCCGGTCCGGGTACCGCTGGAAGCCGACCTGGCGGACGGCGTCAGAGAACGCGTGCTGCCACGCCGCCGGCGGCGGGTACGGCGACTCATTGGTGTTGAGCCGCACCTCGACCGGGCTCTGGGGCGAGTGGTAGCGACCGAGCGAGGCGAGCTCGTCGCGCAGCGCCACCCTCGCGCTCACGAGCCGGCTCCTCGCTCGAGCGCCGCACGGCGCAGCGCGATCGACGCCGCGTGCGCCGCGAGCCCCTCGGTCGTGGCGAGGGCCTCTGCAGCCGGTCCGAGGACCGCCATCGCCTCGGGCTGGGCGCTCACCGCGTGGAGGTGCCGGCGGAAGTCGTCCGCCCGGAGCGCCGAGGCGAACCTCGCCGTCCGGCTGGTCGGCAGCACGTGGTTGGGTCCGGCCACGTAGTCGCCGAGGCTCGCCGGCGACCACGGGCCGCAGAAGACGGCCCCGGCCGAGCGCACCTGGCCCAAGAGGCGCTCGGAGTCCTCGAAGAGCAGCTCGAGATGCTCGGGCGCGACCACGTTCGCCACGGCGATCGCCTGCTCGGCGCCGTCCACGAGGCAGGTGTAGCCGCGGCTCTGGAGCGTCGCGAGCAGGTCGTCGCGCCGGGGAGAGCCCTCCACCACGCGCCGGAGGGCCGCCTCCACCTCGTCGGCCTTCTCCTCGGACCACGTCACCAGCCAGGCGAGCCCGTCCGGCCCGTGCTCGGCCTGGACCGCGAGGTCGATCGCAGCGAACTCGCCAGGCGTGTCGGGCGCGGCCACCACCACGACCTCCGAGGGGCCGGCGAACGCCGAGGCGACGCCGACCACGCCTGCGACCTGGCGCTTCGCCTCCGCCACGTAGCGGTTCCCGGGCCCGACCACCACGTCGACGGGCCGCACCGACTCGGTGCCGAAGGCCATGGCGGCGATCGCCTGGGCGCCGCCGATCGCGTACACCTCGTCGACCCCTGCGAGCGCCGCCGCGGCGAGCGTCGCGTCGTCCACCCGCCCGGAGCGGTCCGGCGGGACGCACAGGACCACCTCCCCGACGCCGGCCACCCTGGCGGGCACCGCGCACATGAGCACCGTCGAGGGGTAGCGCGCCCGCCCGCCGGGGGCGTAGCAGCCGACCCGGTCGACCGGGCGCACGAGGTGGCGGACGCGCACGCCGTGCGCCACGAAGTCGGCGACCGTGGTCAGCTCGTGGGCGTGGTAGGCGGCGATGTTGCGGTGCGCGACGAGCAGTGCCTGGCGGAGCTCCTCGGAGATCCGCGAGAGCGCCTCGTGCAGCTGGCCTGCGGGTACCGCGAGCTGCTCGAGGCTGACGCCGTCGAGCTCCGCGGTCAGCTCGAAGAGGGCACCGTCGCCGCCACGGCGCACCCGCTCGATGATCGACGCGACCACCTCGCGTTGGGCGTGGCCGGGCTCCTCGGGGCGCGGGAGGAGCGCGGCCAGCGCGCCGGCCCGCTGGCCGCGCACGTCGATCCTGGTCAGCATCGGGTCGCCGTCACGAGAGCCACGATGCTACCGGGGCACGCGCCGACCGCCTCGAGACGCCGGCTCCGCGCGCCATGATGCGTGCATGGCCACAGCACGCGCGGAGCTTTCCTCCATCAACTCGACCCTCGTCGAGCTCACCGCGCGCGTGAGCACGCTTGCAGAGGACTCCCGGGACGGTGGGGACCCCGACCTCGCCGCGGCCCTCTTCACCGTGGAGCGGGACCTGCGCGCTGCCCTGCGGCGCCTCGCAAGGGCGGGCGCTGACCGGCGGCAGGGCGGGCGCTGACCGGCGGCAGGGCGGGCGCTGACCGGCGTCAGACCCCGTACAGGACGAGGTCGTGGCCGAGCAGCGTCGTGGCTGACCGCAGCGCGGCCTGGCGCGCGTTGACGACTGCGGCGTTGCGCCGCGCCGCGGTCTCGGCAGTCGACACCGCGACCAGGTCCGAGGTGCCCGCGCGCGACGCGAGCTCCCCGACCCGCTGCGCGCCCTCGCGCCCGAGGGGCTCGACCTCGGCGCCGGCCAGCAGCGCGTCGAGCCGGTCGCCGCGCGCCTCGGTCCGGTACGCATCGGCAACGGCGCCGACGGTCACCACCGGGACGATCCCGTAGGTGAGCGCCGCGCGGTGCAGCGCCCACATCATCCGGTCGCCGTGCGCCGCGGCGCGCAGCGCGCCGGCGCCGTAGACGATGCCCTCGCGCGCCGTCATGGCCGCCGCCGGACGCGCGACGCCATCCCGGAGACCCCCGAGAGGAGCCGGCCGAGCAGGGCTTCGCCCGCCGCGAGCTCCTCGGCGCTGAGCGCGCCCGCGTCCGACTCCCAGGCGGCCACGCCACGCAGCCCCTGGCGCACGCGCAGCTGGCGCTCCGCAGCGCCCGATAGCCACGCACTGAACGAGACACCGTCCTCCTTGGCTGCCACCTCCACCGCCTTGGCAACCTCGTCGGACAACGACACGGACCGCTTCGTCACCATGGCACGAAAGTAACACCTTCGGTATCACCTTCGCGACGCGGCGCAGCCCAGCGACGCGGCGCAGCCCAGCGACGCGGCGCAGCCCAGCGCCTCGGCGGCCGGATGCTGGGGAACGTCGCCGTACGCGACAACGGCGCCCTCTGGGCGCCGTTGTCGCGAGCGTGGCCAGGCGGCGGATCCCGGCGCTTCGCTCATTCTGGAACCAGGTGGCGGGAACCGGTTCCACCGCCATCTTACAACGAGTTCTTGATCGCGCAATTACCATGAGCAATGTTTTCGACCGCAAGGCATCAGCGCCGTCACCAGGCCGTGACCAGGCCGGGCCGAGCGAGCCAGGCCCCCGCGTTCAGGCGGGGACCCGGGCCGAGGGGCAGACGTCGGCCAGGACGCACTCCCCGCAACGCGGGTTGCGCGCCACGCACACCGCCCGCCCGTGGAGGATGAGCCGGAGACTGAGCGTGCCCCACTCCTCTGGCGGCACGAGCGCGTCCAGGTCGCGCTCGACCACCTCGGGGTCCGACGACGCGCTGAAGCCGAGCCTTCGCGCGAGGCGGCCGACGTGCGTGTCGACCGCGAGGCCCGGCTCGCCGAACGCGACGCTTCGCACGACGTTGGCGGTCTTGCGCCCGACCCCGGGGAGCGTCACAAGGTCCTCCATCGCGGAGGGCACCTCGCCGCCGAAGCGCGCGACGAGTCCCTGGGACATCCCGAGAAGGCTCTTCGCCTTCGAGCGGAAGAACCCCGTGGACCGGATGAGCTCCTCGAGCCGCTCGGGGTCTGCGTGCGCCAGCGCGTCGGCGTCCGGGTACTCAGCGAAGAGCGCAGGGGTCACCATGTTGACTCGCGCGTCGGTGGTCTGGGCCGACAGGATCGTCGCGACGAGCAGCTGGAACGCGTTGTCGTGGCGCAGCGCGCACAGCTCCTCGGCGGTCCCCGGGTACTGCTCGGCGAGACGAGAGACCACCACCTTCGCACGAGCCTTGGGGCTCTTGGGAGCCTTGGGGCTCTTGGGAGCCTTGGGGCTCTTGGGACCTGCCATTGCAGGCGAGGATAGCGACAGGCGCGTGCAAGGACCGCCCCGGGGGTCAGCTGGGACGCGCCGGCGGCACCGGTAGCCTGCTGCCGTGCCGCCCGCCCCGGCCCCGATCGTGCGCGTCGACGTCGTCTCGTCGCTCGAGCCCCAGGTGCGCGCGGAGGTGCGCGCGCTCGTCGAGGACGCTGAGCGGGCCGACGGCTTCCCCGGCCTGAGCGACCAGGCGCAGCTCGCCACCGAGGACGGCGCGCCCGACGGCGCGATCTCCTTGCTCGCACCAGAAGGCGTTGCCGGCGACGCCGCCAACGCCGCCAGCGACGAGCTCGCGGGCTACGCGTCCCTTCGGCACGAGCCGGGGCAAGACGGCGGATGGACGATCGAGACGGTGGTGCGGCCCGAGCGGCGCGGCGACGCCGCCGACGTGCTCGGCGCGCTGCTCGACGCCGCGCTCGTAGAGGTGGGGGCGCGCGGCGGAGGAGCCGTCCGCGCATGGCTCCGGGCGGACCTCGCGCGCGGTGCAGAGAAGATGGCGGCACGCGGCCTGCAGCCGACCCGCGAGCTGTTGCAGCTGCGCGCCCCGCTCCCGCCCGAGGCGGTGCGCGACGCGAGCTCCCCGCCCCTCGCGGTCCGCCCGTTCCGCCCCGGACGCGACGAGCAGGCGTGGCTGGAGGTGAACGCCCGTGCGTTCGCGTCCCACCCCGAACAGGGGAGGTGGACGCTCGAAGATCTGACGAGGCGCGAGCGCGAGCCTTGGTTCGACCCCGGCGGGTTCCTCCTCCACGAGGTGGGCGGCAGGCTCGCCGGGTTCTGCTGGACCAAGGTCCATCTCAACCCCGTGCTCGGCGAGATCTACGTGATCGGGGTCGACCCGGACTTCCAGGGCCGCGGGCTCGGGCGCGCCCTCACGAGAGCGGGCCTCGGTCATCTGGCCACCCGCGGCGTGCCGACGGCGATGCTCTACGTCGAGAGCACCAACACGCCGGCGCTCGTCCTCTACCGGTCCCTCGGCTTCACCGAGCACCATCGCGAGGTCCAGTTCAGCGCCACCGCGGCGGCGGGCGCTCAGGGGGACGCGCCGACCGCGCGGCCGATCCCGTAGGTCACCGCGGCGGCGAGCGCGGCCACGGCGAGCTGGCGGGCCGCGGCCTTGAGCGGCGAGCGGCCGGTGAGGACGCCGAGCAGCGTCCCGACCGCGACGGCCGCGACCGCGCCGATAACGATCGACGCGACGAGCGCGCCGTTGCCGTGCGAGACGAGCCACGGGATGAGCGGGAGGACGGCACCGAGCGCGAACGTGGCGAACGAGCTCAGCGCGGCGACGATCGGGGAGCCGAGCTCCGTCGGATTGATGCCGAGCTCCTCGCGGGCGTGCGTCTCGAGCGCGGTCTTGGGATCGCGCATCATCATCTCGGCGAGCTGCTTTGCGAGCGCAGGCGTCACCCCTCGGCGCTCGTAGATCGCCACGAGCTCCCCGCGCTCTGCCGCGGGGCTCTGCTCGAGCGCCTGGCGCTCGACCTCGAGCTCTCGCTCTAAGAGCTCGCGCTGGGCCTGCATGGACACGAGCTCGCCGGCGGCCATCGAGAAGGCCCCGGCGACGAGGCCGGCAAGGCCCGACAGCCGGACGATCCCGCCCGAGGGGTGGGCGCCTGCCACGCCGAGGATGAGCGAAACGTTGGTGACCAACCCGTCGCTGATCCCGAAGACCGCCGCCCGGGCCCCGCCGGACTGGACGTTGCGGTGATGGCGCTCGCCGTGGGCGTTGAAGCCCGATCCGGTGCGAGCACGAAGGAAGGAGGGGGTCTCCACGCCGGCCAGCGTACCGACGTCACGTCTGGTGCGAGGGCTGGCAGAATGGGACGATGCCAGGACGTTGGATCGACAAGTCCCAGCCCCAGACCCTCCAGGGGGCGGTGCTCTTCTCCTACCTGAACGCTGCGCTGGCGCTCCTGTTCGGGTTCATCTTCGGGGGCTCGTCGCTCATCCTCTTGGTCTTCGTCCTGCTCGCGGTCGCGGCCTTCGGCATCGCCAACGAGCGGCGCGTGGCGTACTGGGCGGGCGTGGTCCTCGCGTGCGCCTACGTCCTGGGCGTCCTGTACTTCATGGTGACGGGCGGCGGCTTCGGCGGGATCCTCAGTCTGCTCTTCGGTGGGATCCTGGTCGCGATGCTGCTCCACCCCGAGAGCCGCCACTACGAGCGGATCTGGTTCAAGTAGCCGCCGCGCACGTGCTGGGGACGACGCCCGGGGAGGCCCGATGACCACGACCGTCCACGGGGTCGACGACCTCGAGACCATGGTCGGGCGGCACCTGGGCTACAGCGAGGAGCTCGTCGTCGACCAGGAGCGGATCGACCGGTTCGCCGACGCCACGGGCGACCATCAGTGGATCCACGTGGACCCCGAGCGGGCCGCCCGTGGCCCGTTCGGCACGACGATCGCCCACGGGTACCTCACGCTCTCGCTGGTGCCGGTCCTCTTGTCCCAGCTGCTGCACGTCGAGGGCGTCGCGCTCGCCGTGAACTACGGATGCAACAAGGTGCGGTTCCCCGCGCCGGTGCCCGTCGGCTCGGCGCTGCGGCTCGGCGCCACGCTTGCCTCGGTGGAGCACGTGGAGGGCGGCGTCCAGGTCGTCCTCGACGTCGTGGTGGAGGTCGCCGGCGCCGACAAGCCGTCGTGCGCTGCCCAGGTGGTGTACCGCTACTACCGGGCGTGACGACCTCGCAGCTTCCCGAGGGGAGGGAGAAGACCGTCCGGGTGCGCGCGATGTTCGACGCGATCGCGCCCCGCTACGACCTGGTCAACCGGCTGATCACCCTCGGCCTCGACCAGCACTGGCGCCGGCGCACGGTCCGCGCCCTCGCGCTCCCGCCGAGCTCGCGGGTGCTCGACCTGGCGTGCGGCACGGGCGCGCTGGCCGAGCTCGCAGGGCGCCACGGCTACCGTGTCGTGGGTGCGGACATGAGCGAAGGGATGCTCGCAGGGCGCGCCGCGCGCGCGGGGCGCGCGGGGCGCGCAGACGCCGGAGGGACGGTCGGGGGCACCTTTCCCGCCGCGCTCGCCGACGCCGCCTCGCTGCCGTTCGCGACCGGGTCGTTCGACGGGGTGCTGTGCGCGTACGCGCTGAGGAACTTCACCGACCTCGAGGCGTCCTTCGCCGAAGCGGCCCGCGTCGTCCGGCCCGGCGGACGCATCGCGATCCTCGAGGTCGCGACCCCCTCCAGCACGCTCGTGCGCGCGGGGCACCGGCTCTGGTTCCACCACGCGGTGCCCGCGATCGGCGCGGCCCTCTCTGACGCCGGCGCCTACCGCTATCTGCCCGAGTCCGTCGCCTACCTGCCCGCTGACCCCGGCCTGCGCCAGATGCTCCGCGCCGCAGGCTTCAGGACCGTCGGCCGCCAGCTCCTCCAAGGCGGCCTGAGCCAGATCCTGACCGCCACCCGCGCCGGGAGATCG
>JAJYXS010000067.1 GCA_021801615.1 Actinomycetes bacterium | reverse complement strand
AGCCCCCGGGCCGTCCGGGCAGGCCTGCAGACGCCGTGGGGCGGCTCGCGGCGGCCGGGCATGCGCCCGCGGCCCTCTACGCGGACCCCGCGTTCACGAGCGACGGCATCCTGGGCCCGGCCTCCGACTGGCTCGCCGACGCGGTCGACGCGACGCGGCGCACCGGGGGGATCTTCCTCGCAGACGAGGTCCAGGCAGGCTACGGCCGGACCGGAGAGGGGCTGTGGAGCGTGACTTCCTCGGGGGTCGACCCCGACCTCCTCACCCTCGGCAAGCCCATGGGGAACGGCTTCCCTGTCGCCGCGGTGCTCGGACGAGCGGACCTCGTCGACCCCTTCGTCCAGACGACCGGCTTCTTCAGCACCTTCGGCGGCAACACGCTCGCGTGCGCGGCAGCGCTCGCCGTGCTCCACGTCGTCGAAGAGGAGCGTCTCGTCGAGCGCGCCGCGGTCTCAGGCGCCCATCTCCGGGGCCTCCTGGAGGAGGTCGCGGCGCGCCACGAGGCCGCGGGCGCGGTCCGCGGCTGGGGCCTCCTGATCGGCGTCGAGATCGTCCACGACGGCGCGCCGGACCCACAGGCCGCGCGCGGCGTGGTCAACCGCATGCGCAGGCTCGGCGTGCTCATCGGGACCACCGGGCCTGCTCGCAACGTCCTCAAGATCCGCCCCCCGCTCGTGTTCGGCGAGGCAGACGGCGACGAGCTCGCCGATCGCCTCGACGAGGCGCTCTCGGCTCTCGGACAGGCAAGGTGACCGGCCGCTCGCTCCGTAAGGATGTCCGGAGGCCCTTGCGGCGTCGACCCGGACCGGGATCGAAGGGAGGCCGGCGGGAGCCTGCGCGGGCCTACGGAGGCGGCCCGAAGAGCCGGTCGCCGGCGTCGCCGAGACCCGGGACGATGAAACCCCGCTCGTCCAGCTCGGGGTCGACGACCGCGCACGCGACGGGGAGCACCGGGTGGGACCGGCGGAACCGCTCGATGCCGGGCACCGACGCGATGATGCACAGCGCCTGCACATGGGAAGCGCCACGTGACACCACGAGGTCGCACACCTGGGCCAAGGACCCGCCGGTCGCGAGCATCGGGTCGCAAACGACGACGCGCCGTCCCGCCAGGTCGCGCGGAAGCCGATCGAGGTACACCTCGGAGCGCAGCGTCACCTCGTCGCGCCGGAGCCCGACGTGCGCGACCTCGCTGTAAGGAAGCAGCTCCTGGATGGCCGGGACCATCCCCAGCCCGGCACGCAGGACCGGTACCAGCAGCACCGTCTCGGAGACCCTCGTGCACTGCGCGACGCCGACGGGGGTGCGCACCGAGACCCGTTCGGTCACGAGGTCCCTGAGCGCCTCGTAGGCCACGAACGCCGACAGCTCGTGGACGAGCTTGCGGAACTCGGCGCTCTCGGTCGTCTCGTCGCGCAGCGCCACGAGGCGGTGCTGGACCAACGGGTGCGCGGCGACGAGGACGCCGGTCACGGCGCCCGGCGCGTCGGTGAGCTCGGGGGCGGCGGCCACGGTTGGCTGAGCGTAGCGACCGGCGCGCCCGGGCGCAGGCGGCGGGCGCAGGCGGTGTCCAGGCGCGGCCCAAAGAGGGCCCCGTGCGGGCTCGGCCCGGCATAGCGTGGTCGCGTGGCGAACCGGCCGCCGCTCGGAGCCAGAGCCTTGGGCGCCGCGATCGCGGCGGCCAAGCCCGTGAGCTTCTGGCTCGACGATCCCGCCGCGCCCCAGCCGGAGCTGCCGCTCACCGGCACGCTCCGCGCCGACCTCGCCGTCGTCGGCGCGGGCTACAGCGGCCTGTGGACGGCCCTCCTCGCCAAGCAGGCAGATCCTGGCCTCGACGTCGTGCTGCTCGAGGCCGAGCGCGTGGGGTGGGCCGCGACCGGCCGCAACGGCGGGTTCTGCGAAGCCAGCCTGACGCACGGCGAGGCGAACGGCCGCGCCCGGTTCCCCGACAGCTTCGAGCACCTGGAGAAGCTCGGCATGGAGAACCTGGACGCGATCGAGCGGTTCGTGGAGGAGCACCGGGTCGAGTGCGACTGGGAGCGGACCGGTCAGCTGACCGTGGCGACGCAGCCGTGGCAGGCAAAGGAGCTCCGCGGCGAGGGCGACCCGCCCCCGGGTTGGCTCGACCGGGACGCCCTCCTCGCAGAGGTTGCCTCGCCGACGTACCTGGGCGGCGTCTGGGACCGCAGGGGCTGCGCGATGGTGAACCCCGCCCGCCTCGCGTGGGGGATCCGCAAGGCCTGCCTCGACGCGGGCGTGCGCATCTTCGAGCACACCCCTGTCGTGGGGATGTCCCGGGAGCGTCCGGGCCCGAAGCGCGCGCCCGGCCCGACGGGCCGGCGCGGCGTCGAGCTCCGGACGCCCTCGGGCCGCGTCGTCGCCCAGCAGGTCGCGCTCGCCACCAACGCCTTCGACCCCCTCTTGCTGCGGGTGCGCCTGCGGATCGTGCCCGTCTACGACCACGTCCTCGTCACCGAACCCCTCACCGAGGAGCAGCTCGCGCCGATCGGCTGGCGACACCGCCAGGGCGTCGCGGACGCAGGCAACCGGTTCCACTACTACCGGCTCACCAGCGACGACCGGGTCCTCTGGGGAGGCTGGGACGCCGTCTACCACTTCGGCCGCAAGGTGAAGCCCGCCTACGACCAGCGGTTCCCGACGTTCCGCACCCTCGCCCGCCACTTCTACGAGACCTTCCCGCACCTGACCGGTGTGGGCTTCACGCACCGCTGGGGCGGGGCGATCGACACGTGCGGGAGGTACTCGGCCTTCTTCGGGACCGCGCTGGGCGGGCGCGTCGCGTACGCGGCGGGCTACACGGGCCTCGGCGTCGGCGCGAGCCGCTTCGGCGCCCGCGTGATGCTCGACCTGCTGTCGGGCCGCCGCACGGAGCTGACCGAGCTGGACCTCGTCCGCACGAAGCCGACGCCCTTCCCGCCGGAGCCGTTCGCCTGGGTGGTCGTCCAGGCGACGCGCCTGTCGCTGGCTGAGGCCGACCGGCACGACGGACGACGCAACGCCTGGCTCCGTCTGCTCGATCGCGTCGGCCTCGGCTACGACTCGTGACCGTTCGGCTCAGGGCAGCGCGCCGGGCGCGGTCGCCTCGGACACCGCGGCGATCTCCTCGGCGCTGAGCACGACCTCGCACGCCGCGGCGTTCGCCTCGACCTGCTCGGGCCTCGTCGCGCCGACGAGGACGCTCGGCACGACCCCCTGCGCGGCGAGCCAGCCGATCGCGAGCTCGAGCAGCGTTCGGCCCGCTCGTGCCGCGATCGCCTCGAGCCGGTCGATCAGCTCGAATGCCTGGTCGGTCGCTCGCTCGGCGAAGCGGGGGGACGCCGCGAGCCGGGTCCCCTCGGGCGGAGGTCTGCCGCGTTCGTACTTGCCGGTGAGCAGTCCCGAGGCGAGCGGGAAGTACGGCACCACCGCGACGCCGCAGGCGACGCAGGCGGGGACGACCTCCGCCTCGATCCCGCGCTCGAGCAGGCTCCACTCCTGCTGGGTCGCGACGAACCTGACGGTGCCGCGCGCGCGGGCCACGTGCTCGGCCTCCACGATCTCCCATCCGGCGAAGTTCGAGCTCGCGGCGTAGCGGACCTTGCCGGAGCGCACGAGGGCGTCCAGGGTCTCGAGCGTCTCCTCTGCGGGCGTCATCGGGTCCGGGAAGTGCTGGTAGTACAGGTCGATGTAGTCGGTGCCGAGCCGCCGCAGGCTGGCCTCGCACGCGGCCAGAAGGTGCTTGCGCGACGCCCCGGCGTCGTAGGGGCCGTCCCCGACCCGAGCGCCGAACTTGGTCGCGACCACGACGTCCTCGCGCCGGTCGCCGAGCGCCCGGCCGAGGAATTCCTCCGAGAGCCCTCCGCCGTAGGAGTCGGCGGTGTCGAAGAGCGTGACGCCTGCGTCCAGGCTGGCCCGCACCACCGCGTGCGCGGCGTCTTCGCCGATGCGCGACCCGAAATTGTTGCAGCCGAGGCCGAGCAAGGACACCTGCAGACCAGAGCTGCCGACCACGCGCAGATCCATGAGGGCCGTTCTACTCGCCCCGGGGCCGGGCGACCCGCGGTCTGCCGGCTACTGGCCCCTGGCGTAGGTCCCGGTGATCGTGCCGGACGCCAGGACGTGGCCCCTCACGGCGAAGCGCAGCTTCGCGTAGGTCGTGTGGTCGTCCAGGCCGAGCTGTTTCGCCTCCGCGTCGAGCGCGTACAGCGTGAAGACGTAGTGGTGCGGGGGGTCGCCTTCAGGCGGCGCCATCCCCCCGTAGCCGTGCTCGCCCCAGTCGGTGATCCCGTCGATCCAGGTGCCCCGTTCGCTGCCGGCGCCTTCGGCGAGCTGGCCGAGGGACGGTGGCATGCCCACGCGCACCCAGTGCGAGAAGCCGACGGTCGTCGGGGCGTCGGGGTCCCAACAGGTGAGCGCGAGGCTCTTCGCGCCGGCCGGGATGCCGCTCCAGGACAGCTGTGGGCTCCGGTTCTGCCCGCCGGCAGCCTGGTGGGCTGCGGACCGGGGGATCGGCTTGCCGTCCTCGAAGGTGGCGCTGCGGACGATGAGCTCTGTGGGTTCCATGCCCATGGCCTACCTCCCGGCGCACGTCCGTGCAACGTGGGCTCGCGCCGGCGGGCGGCCTATCATCGCCCGATGGCCGGACCCAAGCTCGCGCCGGGGCTCTCCCGCTCCGAGGGCGTGCTCCCCGGGCAGCTCATCGAGCGCGCGATCACGGCCGGCTACGTCGACGCGGGACGCTTCAAGATCCCTCCGGAGAACGTCCAGCCGGCGAGCCTCGACCTGCGGCTGGGAGAGACCGCGTACCGCATCCGCTGCAGCTTCCTCGCCGGGCGCGACCGGGTCCAAGCGAAGCTCGAGGAGTACACGCTCGACGAGATCGACCTGCGGCGCGGCGCGATGCTCGAGGTCGGCCACCCCTACCTCGTCGAGCTGAAAGAGCGCCTGCACCTCCCCGAAGGGCTGCGAGGCAAGGCGAACCCGAAGAGCTCGACCGGGCGCGTCGACGTCTTCACCCGGGTGGTGACCGACCACAGCGAGCGGTTCGACGAGATCGCCAACGGCTACGACGGAGCGCTCTACCTCGAGGTCGTGCCCCTCTCCTTCGCGGTGCGCGTCCGCGAGGACCTGACGCTGAACCAGCTCCGTCTCGCCATCGGAAGACCGACGCTCAGCGACACAGACATCCGCGAGGTGCACGAGCGCCAGCCCCTGCTCTACCGGGAGGACCTCCCTGTGCCCACGAGCGAGCTCATCTTGTCGGACGGCCTCTTCCTGCGCCTGGACCTGCGCGGCGACGAGCACGGGCGCGTCGGGTACTCCGCACGCGAGAACGCACCACTGCTCGATCTGGGCCGCTTCGGGGAGATCGACCCGGAGGCGTTCTGGAACCCGGTCGTGCACGAGCCGGGCAACCGGCTCGTCCTGTCGCCGAACAAGTTCTACCTGCTCATGTCCGACGACGCCGTCTCCGTGCCGGCGGACCTCGCCGCGGAGATGACCGCCTACGACCCGACCAGCGGGGAGCTCCGCACGCACTATGCGGGGTTCTTCGACCCGGGGTTCGGCTTCGACCCCGCCGGGGAGTTCCGCGGATCGCGGGCAGCGCTCGAAGTCCGCGCGCACGACGTGCCCTTCATGATCGAGCACGGCCAGACGGTCTGCAAGCTCACCTTCGAGCGGATGCTCGAAGCTCCCGACATCCTCTACGGCCCGAGCATCGGCTCGTCCTACCAGCGCCAGGGCGAGACGCTGAGCCGGCACTTCCGGCGCGCCCGCGCCTGACCCCCTCCGTCCCTCAGCCGCCGTCCCCTCGGCCGGCCGGACCGGTCACGCCCGCCGAGCCGGTCGCGCCCGCCACGCCGGTCGCGCCCGCCACCTGGAGGCGGACCTGCGCGCGGACGAGCGCGGCCTCGGCCTCCGCGAGCTCGAGGTCCTCGTGCGTCGCGCCCTCGCCGCTTGCGTGCTCTGCGCCGGCGCCGGCCGCCGCGCCGGTCCCTGGCGCGCCGGCGCGGCCCGCCGCCGCGCGGAGCTCCTCGACGCGCGCCTCGGCGTCTGCACGCGCCCGCTCGGCGCGCGCCACGTCGATCCGGTCCGCGAGCTCCGCCACGCCTGCGAGCAGCGTCACGCGCGTGGAGCGGACGTCGAGGTCCCCGATGCCGAGGCCCGTCTCCACCTGCAGGTAGCCGCCGTGCACGGCCATCCGGACCGGGTCCCCCTCGGCGCGCTCGACGCGCACCTCGCCGGGCACCACGTCGGTGACGATCGGCGTGTGGCCGTCGAGGACGGTGAGGTCACCGTCGGAGCTGCGCAGCACGATGGCGCGCGCCTCGGTGTGGAGCAGCTGCGACTCGGGCGTCAGCACCGACACCTCGAAGGTCCCTTCGGGCATCAGCGCGTCTCGGCCTCGAGCGCCTTGGCCTTCGCGAGCACGGACTCCGCACCTCCGACGTTGAAGAACGCCTGCTCGGGCACGTCGTCGAGGTCACCTCGCACGAGGGCCTCGAACGACTCGACCGTCTCGGAGATCGGGACCGTGATGCCCTTCAGCCCGGTGAACGCCTCGCCGACGTTGAACGGCTGCGAGAGGAAGCGCTGGATCTTGCGCGCACGCGACACCGTGACGCGGTCCTCCTCGGACAGCTCGTCGATGCCCAGGATCGCGATGATGTCCTGGAGCTCGCGGTAGCGCTGCAGCACGCCCTGGACCTGGCGGGCCACCCGGTAGTGGCGTTCCCCCACGACCTCGGGGGCGAGGATGTTCGAGGTCGACGCGAGCGGTGTCACCGCAGGGTAGATCCCGAGCGCGGCGATCTGGCGGGAGAGCTCGGTCGTCGCGTCGAGGTGGGTGAAGGTGGTGAAGGGCGCGGGATCGGTGTAGTCGTCCGCCGGGACGTACACGGCCTGGATGGAGGTGATCGACTTGCCCCGCGTGGAGGTGATCCGCTCCTGCAGCTCGCCCATCTCGTCGGCGAGCGTCGGCTGGTAGCCCACCGCCGACGGCATGCGCCCGAGCAACGTGGACACTTCCGAGCCGGCCTGGACGAACCGGAAGATGTTGTCGATGAACAGCAGCACGTCCTGGTTCTGCACGTCCCGGAAGTACTCCGCCATGGTCAGCGCGGCGAGCCCGACGCGCAGGCGCACCCCCGGCGGCTCGTCCATCTGCCCGTAGACGAGCGCGGCGCGGTTGATGACGCCCGACTCCTTGGTCTCGAGCCAGAGGTCCGTGCCCTCGCGAGTCCGCTCGCCGACGCCCGCGAAGATGGAGACGCCGCCGTGGAGCGTCGCGACCCTGTTGATCATCTCGAGGATGATCACCGTCTTGCCGACGCCCGCGCCGCCGAAGAGCCCGATCTTGCCGCCCTGGACGTAGGGCTCGAGCAGGTCGATCACCTTGATGCCCGTCTCGAACATCCTGCGCTGCGGCTCGAGCTGGTCGAAGTCGGGCGGCGGGCGGTGGATCTCCCAGCGGTCCGCGACCTCGCCGATGTCGTCGGTGTCGAGCGGCTCACCGAGCACGTTGAAGACGTGGCCGAGCACGGCGTTGCCCACCGGGACGGTCAGGCCACGGCCGAGGTTGCGCACGGGGGCGCCGCGCACGAGCCCGTCGGTGGGGCGCATGCAGATGCAGCGCACGCGACCCTCGCCGATCTGCTGGGCGACCTCGGCGGTGACCGTGACCTTCCTCCCCTCGAGCTCGAGGTCGACCTCGACGGCGTGGTTGATCTCGGGCAGGGCGTGCGGGGGGAACTCGACGTCGATGACCGGTCCGGCGATGGCGACGACGCGGCCGTCCTCGAGCATCCGTCCTGCGGCGGAGGGCTTCTCCGGTGCGGTGATGGCCATGGTCAGGCTCCCTTCGAACTGCGGAGCGCCTCCGCTCCGCCCACGATCTCCATGATCTCGGTCGTGA
>JAJYXS010000148.1 GCA_021801615.1 Actinomycetes bacterium | reverse complement strand
CGACCCTGCCTTCGCCGGCTTGCCCGACGACGAGCAGATCGACGAGTCGACCAGGGCCCGCCTCGCCCGGCATTTCGTCCAGCGCCGCCGAGCCGACATCCGCGCCTATCTCGATGTCGACACGCCCTTCCCCGACCGCCTCGACCTCCCCGAAGAGGACGGCCGCTACCAGCTCACGCCCGCCTACCGGTCCTTCGTCGAGGAGATCCTCGCCTGGGCACGAGAGGCTGTCGCGGACGAGAGCGGTGGCCGCCACCGCCAGCGGGTGCGGTGGTGGAGCGTGCTTGGGTTGCTGCGCAGCCTGGCGTCGAGCCCCGCGGCTGCGGCGGCCACCCTCCGTAACCGTGCGGCACCCGCGTCGACCACCACGATCGAAGAGGCCGACGACGTCGGCCGGCGCAGCGTCTTGGACCAGGACGACGCCGACGACGCCGGCCGCCCCGACGCCACCCCAGGAGCAGATCCCTACCCCGACGGGGGCGGCAATGGCGGCCCTGGCGGCCCTGGCGGGACAGGCGACACGGGGAAGACCGAACGCCGACGCCTGCGGGCCCTTGCCGATCAGGCCGACCGGCTCGCCGGCAGCGAGGACGCCAAGCTCGCCCACACCACCCGGCTCGTCCGCCAGCTCCTCGGCGAGGGTTACAACCCGATCGTCTTCTGCCGCTTCATCCCGACCGCCGACTACGTCGCCGAGCACCTCGCAAAGGCGCTCGGCTCGGGTGTCGCCATTGAAAGCGTCACCGGTGTCCTTCCTCCCGCCGAGCGCGAGGCCCGGGTCGCCGACCTCGGGGGCTCCGCTCGTCGGGTCCTCGTCGCCACGGACTGTCTGTCCGAGGGCGTCAACCTCCAAGAGCTCTTCGATGCCGTCGTCCACTACGACCTGCCGTGGAACCCGACCCGGCTCGAACAGCGCGAGGGCCGCGTCGACCGCTACGGGCAGCCGTCTGCGTCGGTCAAGGTCGCCACGGTCTACGGCGTCGACAACGTCATCGACGAGATCGTGCTCGAGGTCCTGCTCCGCAAGCACAAGAAGATCCGCTCCGAGCTCGGCATCTCCATCCCGGTCCCCGGCAGCAACGACGAGTTCATCGAGAGCGTGTTCGAGCGGCTCTTCACCCCCGACAACCGCCAGCTCAGCCTGTTCGCCGCGCCGGTCCGAGCGGTGCAAGAGACGCTGTTCGCCGAGTGGGACCGGGCCGCGGACAAAGAGAAACGCTCGCGAACCCGATACGCGCACCACACCATCTCGACCGACGAGGTCGCAGCCGAGCTCGCTGCCGTGCGCTCCGCGATCGGCGCCGCGTCCGACGTCGCCCGCTTCGTCCGCGACGCCGTCATTGCGCTTGGCGGCACGGTCAGCGGCGACGGGGCGAGCCTGGTCACCGACCCGGTGCGGCTGACCTTCGCTGGGCTCCCACGCGCCGCCCGGGACCTGCTCGGCACCGACGCCGAAGCGCTCGTCGGGCGCTACCAGCCGACCCTTCGGGCAGGCGAGACCTACCTGTCACGGACCCATCCGGTCGTGGCCGGCCTGGCCGGCTACCTCCTCGACACCGCCCTCGACTCCCACACCCCGAGCCCCGCGGCTCGCTGCGGGGCCATCCGCACCACCGCTGTCGAGGTGGCGACCACCGTGCTTGTTCTCCGCCACCGCTTCGACCTCACCGTCGGAAAGCGGGGGGGATCCGACGAACAGCTGCTCGCCGAAGACCTCAGCCTCGCCGCCTTCTCCGGCGCGCCAACGTCGGCGACCTGGCTCGGGCCAGACGCCGCCGAGGCGCTCCTTTCGGTCACCCCGGCCGGCGACGTCGCACCGGAGCAGCGCGCCCAGCTCATCGGTCACGTCGTCGAGCGAGCCGACCTGCTGACCCCGGCCCTCGAACACCAGGCCACCGAGCGTGCCCGAGAGCTTGCCGCGACCCACCGGCGAGTACGGCGCGACGCCGGAGCCTCGTCGCGCGTCACCGTCACCGCCCACCTCCCCGTCGACGTCCTCGGCATCTACCTCTACCTGCCCGCCTGACATGGCCCCCCGCAGCCCGTTTGCCACCATCACCACCGAGGGCGGTCTGCTCTCCTCCGACCTGCTCGCACGCCTCGCCCGCCAGCCGAACAGCCTCTCGGGGACGAGCCCTGACGACTACCACCTCGTCTCCGGGCGACGCCTTCGCGATGCCATCAACCGGTCCTGGACCGAGCTCCAGGGCGCCTGGACCACGTTCGCAACCGAGCTCGCCAAGCTCCCTGCCGGCGAGCGGGCAACGACCGTCACCCGTGAACGCTGGCTGCTGCCGCTGTTCGCCGAGCTCGGTTTCGGACGACTCCAGCGTGCGAGTGCGATCACCGTCGCCGGGCGCGAGTACCCGATCTCGCACCTTTGGGGAGCGGTTCCCATCCACCTCCTCGGTACCGACGTCGAGCTCGATCGACGCACCAAAGGCGTGGCCGGCGCCGCCACTGCGGCCCCGTCCTCCATGGTCCAAGAGCTCCTCAACCGCTCCGAGGACCATCTCTGGGCGATCCTGTCGAACGGCAGGCGACTGCGCCTCCTTCGTGACAACACCAGCCTCACGCGGGCTTCCTACGTCGAGTTCGACCTCGAAGCGATGTTCGCCGACCAGGTCTTCACCGACTTCGCCGTTCTGTGGATGGTCTGCCACGAGAGCCGCTTCGAGGCAGAACAGCCAGAGCAGTGCTGGCTGGAGCGTTGGATCGGTGAAGCACGTCAGCAAGGCGTACGAGCCCTCGACACGCTGCGGACCGGATTCGAGAAGGCGATCACCTCGCTCGGCAGCGGCTTCCTCGCCCAACCCGGCAATGCCGAACTACGCGAACGGCTCCGCGACGGCAAGCTCAGCGTCGAGGACTACCACCGCCAAGTGCTCCGCCTCGTCTACCGGCTCGTTTTCCTCCTCGTGGCCGAAGATCGCGACCTGTTCCATCCGCCGGCGACGAGCGACCAGGCTCGCCAGCACTACGCCCGCTACTACTCCCTCGGCCGCATACGAGACCATGCCCGACGCCACCGTGGGACCCGCCACTCCGACCTGTTCGAATCCCTTGCCCCCGTCTTCGTGGCACTAGGCGCCAACGGGATCGCCAAGATCGGCGTCCCCGCACTCGGGTCGTTCCTCTGGTCACCCGACGCCTGCCCCGACCTCGACGGCGCAGCCCTTTCCAACAACGACCTCCTCAAGGCCGTACGCCACCTGGCCTACACCGAGCAGGACCGGGCACTCCAGCGCGTCGACTTCGCCAACCTCGGCCCAGAGGAGCTCGGCAGCGTCTACGAGAGCCTCCTCGAGCTCCATCCCCGCCTCGAGATCGCCGCGGCACGCTTCGAGCTCTTCGCCGTAGCCGGCAGCGAGCGCAAGTCCACCGGGAGCTACTACACCCCGACCAGCCTCATCGCCACCCTCCTCGACCAGGCGCTCGACCCGCTACTCAACGAAGCGGAAGCCGCCCCCGATCCAATCCAAGCGATCTTGTCCATCAAGGTGCTCGACCCAGCATGCGGCTCGGGCCACTTCCTCACCGCCGCCGCCCGGCGGATCGCTAACCGTCTCGCCGCACTCCAGACCGGCGAGCTGAACCCCACGCCGGAAGCGGCACGTCACGCGCTCCGTCAGGTGGTGGGGCGGTGCGTCTACGGTATCGACCTGAACCCGATGGCGGCCGAGCTCGCCAAGGTGAACCTCTGGCTCGACGCTGTCGAACCGGGGTTACCTCTCCGCTTTCTCGACCACCACATCGTCTGCGGCAATGGGCTCGTCGGGACCAACCCCCGCCTCGTCGCAGACGGCATCCCGGACGAGGCATTCAAACCCATCGAAGGCGATGATAAGGCGATCGCTGCCGTCCGCAAGAAGACCAACGCCGCCGAGCGCCGACAGCGCAACCAAGGCCTCCTCGCCCTCGGAGACTCCGCTCTCGCCGCCGCCGAGCAGCTGGCCAAGTCAGTCGAGCTCCTCGACGCCGAGGACGACACCACTGCCGAAGGACTTCGCCGCAAGCAACAGCACTGGCAGGAGCTGCTGTCGTCCGACGACGCCCGCCTCGCCAAACTCGTGGCCGACACCTGGTGCGCCGCCTTCCTCTCCCCCAAGACGCCCGGCTCCCCGGCCATCACCGACCAGACGCTCCGTGCAGTCGCCGCAGACCGCATCGACAACCCTGACGCGATCGCCCTCGTCGTCGACCTATCCAACCGCTACCGCTTCCTCCACCCACACCTCGCCTTTCCCGAGGTCTTCACGCCCGACTCCGCGTCTGAGGACGGCTGGCGCGGAGGCTTTGACCTCGTCCTCGGCAACCCACCGTTCGTGAACGCCATCGAGGGAGGCGTTGCGGCCGCATTGAAGCAATTCCTTCGTTTCACGCATGACAACATTGGAGGAACGGCAGATCTGTCGTATTACTTCCTGTCTGGCGCACTCAAGTTAGTTCATGACAATGGCCGTGTTGCACTTGTACAGCCGCGGGCTGTCCTAAACTCTCCCGCCGCCAGAATCTTAAGGGGCAATTTGCCTCCCACGCTCCGACCAAATCTAATTTACGCGCCTAATCGCTCGGACCTCTTCGTGGGCCCAGCGGTCTTTGTTGCACTGATCGCGCTTGGACCTGATCCTGAGTGTTGGGTTAGCCGAGACGATGATCCAGCTACTGCTCAATGGTCACACGGCCTTATCGAAAGTGACAACTGGTGGTCTGCAATCGGACAGCTTCTCGAAGACGGTAAAGGAGTAGCAGAGCACTGGTCGGGCCCAATTGTTGCCGACACGTTCTCAGTCGCTGCAAGCATGACCACCGGGGATGCTTACGATGTCGTCCCCCTAGTAGTGGACGAGCCGGACAGACCCTTCCCAAAGCTAGTCACGACTGGCCTTATTGAACCCGGATTCTGCCTATGGGGTAAGGCCACTTGTCGATACCTGAAACGGGATTACACGTGTCCCCGAATTCGTCCGTCTTCAGAAATGACCAAGAGTCTACTCAGGCGGCTCGATAACTCGCGACGGCCAAAGATTCTCGTTGCAGGTTTGAGTAAGCAAATCGAATGCTTTGTTGATCGGGAAGGTGAATATATAGGAGCGGTTTCAACCTTCTCGATATTTCATCCTAACGACGATATTGATGAACTCGATTCGCTCTGTTCCTATTTGCTATCAGACTACGCGACCCACCGATTTGTTCAAGAGTTGGGGGGAAATGCAATGGGCGGCGGCAGCACGACTATGAAAAAATCATTCCTTGCAGCTCTACCACTAAATCACCGAGGAGCGTACTAAGAGTGGGATTCGACTTCAAGATCTGGGACCAGGCTAACGATGGACAGACCATGGCAATCCGTGTGGACAGTGTCGATGAGCTGCTGCGCCTTTCAGCCGTATCCACTGGACCCGACATCGCAGGCAACTGGGAGAACCTACGGGACTACCTTGACCATGCCGCCGCCGCAGCTGCCGAGCCCGTCCCTTACGTGCGGCACGTTGATATCCTCTGGCAATTGGATCCAGATGTAGTAGTGCCTTCGCCATACTCCCAAAATCGGCGTTTTCGGGTGACTTATACCGGACGAGTCAGGACTGGCGGTGGTTTTGCGAGTCAGGGTTACTGCGTCGTGGACCCTATGTGGAACGCGGCGTTACAGCCTCACCATCAGCGGCCCATTCAGGTGGAGTGGCACCGTGGCGAGAACCAAGATCTGCTTGTGGTCGGGCCACGCTGAAGGCCTTTGGGAGAACGTGGGTCTGCTGCAACCGCCAGTAGATCACCCAACTGCCTGACCACAACGTCGACGACGATCGCAAACTGCACGTCGGCCTGATCGGAGCACATTACGAGGTCTGCACGGTGTCTTGAACCGCCGAGTTCTTGCCAGCCAGCCACGCGTCCAGGCTGGCGGCCGTGATCTCGCAAGTGCTGTGACGGCCGGGGAGCTCTTCGAGGACCCCGGAGCGGATGAGGTCGACGACCTCCCGCCGGCCGAAACCGGTGAAGCGGACAACCTCGGCGAAGGGCACCGTGGCCGTCGGTTGAGCCGTGCGGCGCCGAGTTTCGTTTCGGGCGATCCAACATGCCTCGACCGAGGCGCGGGTGACGAAGCGGGCGCCGCTGGTGTCGGTCTCGGGGTCGAGCTCGAGGTCGCCCCGGGTGGCGAGGAGGCGGATGGTGGTGAAGCTCAGCTGGAGCTGGCGGGCGGCTGCGGGCAGCTTCATCGAGCGGCGGTGCAGCGCGCGGACCCGCTCGTGCTCTGTCCGTAGCGCCTCGGCCTCCTCGGCCGTGAGGGTGAACTCCCGGCTGGTGGGGTGCTGTTCAGGGACGAGGCCGAGGTGGCGCGTGGACCGGTAGATCTCGTCGTAGCGGACACCGAGTTGCTCGGCGAGGTCGGAGAGGCGGATCACCCCGGCGAGCTGGTCGCGATGGGCCCAGACGTCGCTCATCCTGCTGTACCGCCGTGGTACGCCGTCGCCGTCGGGGGCGACGACGCTTCGGATGGTGCCGTCAGTCATCCAGCGCCGGGCGGTGGTGGCGACGATGCCGAGCTCTTCGGCGACCCGGTTGGCGTCGCAGAGCGGGTCGTCGGGGTCGCCGGGCTCGACTTGCCAACCGGCGGCGGCGAGCACGGCGCTGACGTGATCGGCGCGGAAGCAGAGCGGGTTGGTCTTCCCCCAGTGGACGGTGCGGGTGGTCGGGGTGAGAAGGGTCGTGATCTGGGTGGTGATGTTGTCGTCGAGGAGGGCGGCGACCTTGGCGAGGGGGGCGACGTCGGGGTGGTCGAGGGTGTAGATCCGCCCGAAGACGTCCTCGCCGGCCCGATGTCCCATGAAGCGGCGCCGGACGCTGTCCTCGATGCCGGCTGACCAGGCGAGGTCGGTGGCGCAGCTCTTACGCAACAGGTGGGAGGAGACCCGGAACCCGAGGTGCTCGGTGCCGAGGGACTCGTTGCTGGCGGCTACGGCGAGGGCTTGGTGGTAGCCGAGCTGGCCGCCGGTGCTGGACTGGTGGATGCCCGGGACGAGTCGAGCCGTCGGGTCGATCTCACCGGTGTCGGGGTCGGTGTGGAACGCGTCGATGGCGACACGGAGCAGCTCCATCATCTTGGCCGGCACGACGAGCACCCGGGAACCCGCCGCGGTCTTGGCGGTCGCCTTGCGGGCGACGGCGACGATGCTCCCGGTGTCGTCGCGCACCTGGAAGGTCCGCCCGCCTTGGCCCTGGACGGCCAGCATGCCGGTCTCGCCGAGGTCGACAACGTCGCCGACGAGGAGGCCGAAGGCTTCGGAGATCCGCAGCCCCATGATGCGCTGCAGCCAGAAGACGAGCTGGTGGACAGCGTGCAGGTGGGAGGCGATCTGGGCGCACTCTTTCAGGCTGAGCGGGCGGGGCTGGCTGGACGGCCGTCCCGTTCGGGCGACCGCGGCGTCGGGGAGCGGCGCGTCGAGGCCTTCGGTTGGGTCGAAGCCGGGTGGGAAGAGGCCGTTGGCTCGAGCGAAGGCCATGATCTTGCGCAGGATCCACAAGGCGTCGGACACGTAGCGCTTCGACAGCCCGGTCGGCTTGGGACCCGTGGCGCCGTGGACGTGGCGGAGCGCCCGGGCGGGGACGCGGACATGTCCCTTGGCGTCGCGGTAGGCGCCGGGGAGCTGGCCGTCCTGCCAGCGCCGGCGGAGCGTCGGAAGGCTGAGCCCGCAGAGCCCGGCCGCCTCGGCCAGGCCCACCTCCCCCGCGGCACCCGCCGTGCGGGGAGCCTGCTCGGGTGCTTGGTCTCGCAGCATCGCCGCCGGCTGGCTGTCGGTGCGCCCGACGAGCTGGAGCAGCCACTCGTGGGCCATGAAGTAGGTGACGTCCGCGATGGTGGTCGTGCGGGGGGCGAACCAGGGGACGAGGTAGGCCTCGACGATGCGCCGGACCCGC
>JAJYXS010000174.1 GCA_021801615.1 Actinomycetes bacterium | reverse complement strand
GTGACAGGGCACAGCGGCATCGACGCCACAGCGTCCAAGGCAATCACCAAGCTCACCGTCCTCGGCGGGCCGCTCGCGCTGAGCACAGCAGCGGTCGCCTCCATGGAGACAGACCTGGGGCACTGAGCGCTCGGGGCGAGGTCCAGGGGGAAGGAAGCTGCGCCGGCGACCGTCAGGCAAACGCGCGCAGCGCCACCTGTGCCTCACCGAGCGCCTGGCGAAGCGCCCGGGCGATCGCAACGGCCCCCGGCGTGTCGCTGTGGACGCAGAGCGAGTCCACCCTGCAGGTGAGGGGCGCGCCTGTGTGCGCGCGGAACGGCTCGCCCAGCGCCATCTGGACCCCGCGGCGTGCCACGACCTCGGCGGTGCCGATGACCGCGCCGGCGACCGTGCGCGCGACGAGGGTCCCGTCCGCCGCGTAGGCCCGGTCGGGGAACCCCTCGGCCCTCACCACCATCCCTACCGCCTCGAGCGCCGCTGCGCCGGGGGATCCGGGCAGCATGAGCACCGGCATCGACGCGTCGTACGCCCGCAGCGCGTCGGCGAAGGCGGCCGCCAGGCGCGCGTCGGCCGCCAGGTCGTTGTAGAGCGCGCCGTGCGCCTTGACGTAGCGCACCGAGGTGCCGTGGCGCCGGCAGATCGCGTCCAGCGCGCCCAGCTGGTACAGCACGTCGGCCGCGAGCTCCACTGCCGACACCTCGAGGTGCCGCCGGCCGAACCCGGCGAGGTCCGGGTACGACACGTGCGCGCCGACGCGCACGCCGTTCGCCGCGGCCCTCGCCACGGTCGCGTCCATGACCCGGGGATCGCCCGCGTGGAAGCCGCACGCGACGTTGGCGCTCGTGACCAGCTCGAGGAGCGCCTCGTCGGGTCCGAGCGTGTCGCTGCCCACGCCCTCGCCCACGTCGGCGTTGAGGTCGATCGTCGCAGAGAGAGGCGCGCTCACGGTTCCGGAGTCCACGTGCCTTGGGTCCACGGGTCCTGGGTCCACGGGTCCTGGGTCCACGTGCTTGGGGAGGCGCGCGTCACCCGACGTCCTTCCTGCGCACACGGATCCAATTTGGCGGTCCGAGGCGGTGGGGATACGTTTGCCGTGGGCACGTAACGATCCGGTGACGAGAGGGGTTGCAGATGAAGCTTCGCATGGCCGTCGCATCCTTGGGCCTGCTCGGTCTCGGGCTCATGACCACGCTCGGTGCGTCGGGCGCGCTCAGCGCGTCGGGCGCGCTCAGCGCGTCGGGGGCGCACAACCCGGCACGCGCCGCGTCGGGCACCACCCTCGCGACGCCCGCCCGGGTGACGGTCCCGCACACCCCGGCGATCTTCCTCGGCCGGGGCGCCGCGACCCGAGCGGCGACAGCCACCGCCACATCCACAGTCGACTGCACGCTCCCCACAGGCGGACAAGTCAAGTACTTCCACTGCTACACGCCCCAGCAGATCCGCGCCGCCTACGGCGTGACAAAGATCGCAAATTTGACGACAGGCAACCCCGACTACGGCCAGGGGCAGACCATCGTGCTCGTCGACTCCTACGGCTCCCCCACCGCCGCAGCCGACCTCCAGCACTTCCACGACACATTCTTCCCGAAACTCCCCGCACCGAAGTTCACCCAGATCTTCCCGCTCGGGGACCCCCAGTACCACACAGCCGACAACGGCAGCGGCCTGTCGGGGTCGACAGGTGCGGCCGGGTGGTCGGGCGAAGCCACCCTCGACATCGAGTGGGCGTACGCGATCGCGCCCGAGGCGACAATCGTCCTCTTGGCCGTGCCCCCCTCGGAGACCGAGGGGGTGCAGGGGTACCCCAACCTCTTCAAGGCCATCACACACGAGATCTCCGTGACCCCGCCGGGCACGGTGTTCTCGATGTCGTTCTCCTCGACCGAGCAGGCATTCGGCGGCGCGGCGGCGCTCCAGACGGCGAGGTTCGACAAAGTCTTCCAGCGCGGGATCGCTAAGCACGACAACTTCTTTGACGCCGCGGGTGACACAGGTACGCTCAACGTGGGCAAGCAGCAGCGCGAGTCGCGCTACTACCAGTACCCGACGGTCGAGTGGCCCGCGACCTCGCCCTACGTGGTCGCGGTGGGAGGGACCCAGCTCCAGTACGGCTGGACGTGGGACCCGTCCAGCGACACCCCCTTCACCCCGACACACACATCGACATTCACACACGCGACACCGACATACTGGCACGCGCTCAGCGGCACAACAGGAGGCCAGGCGGTCTGGAACGAGTCGTGGGCCGACATCGGGACCAACGGCGGCGTGAGCACGATCTTCCCCGAGCCCTCCTGGCAGAAGTCCGTCGGCACGTTTGCGGGGCGGGCGGTCCCTGACACGTCGTGGAACGCGGCGGTGAACGGCGGCGTCCTCATCTGGATCAGCGCCTACCCCGCCTACAACTGCTTCACAGCGTCGAGCACGGGCTGCTGGACAATCTCGGGCGGCACCTCGGCCGCCACCCCGCAGACCGCGGCGCTCGTGGCGCTCGCCAACGCCGCACGCGCGCACGACACAAAGTCCCCGGTGGGCTTCCTCGACCCGATCCTCTACAAGACAGCGAGCGTGCAGAGCGCCTACACACACATCGGCCCGCACGACTACGGTTCGGCGCCGAAGACCCAGACGGTCACGGACTACACCGACACAGGCACAGCGACCACTGTCAACAAGTCCGTCGGCACACTGGTCGACAACCAGATGTGGCAGACCACGGTGCCCGGCTACTACGAGACAACGCCGTACAACCTGGCGACCGGGTGGGGCGCCCCGAAGGCGGCCACATTCGTGAAGGCGCTGCTCGCGCGGACAGCGACGACATCGGTCGGAGCGACATCGACATAGGAGCGACTTCGACAGAGGAGCGACTTCGACAGAGGAGCGACATCGACAGAGCCGCGACGCGACGTCGCGGCCGAGCGCAACGCGCCACGGCGATTGCCGCGCAGTGAGCGTCGAGCAGTGAGCGTCGGGCAGTGATCGGCAGTGAGCGTCGAGTGGGGCCTGGGGATAGGATGCGCGCCGACAGCGCGAGGAGGCCAGATGATGCCAGGGTTCCGCCGCAGGACGCTCGGGTCGCGACGCAGGGTTGCGATCGTCTCGATCTTCTCAGCGGTCCTCGCCGGAATCCTCGTCGGTCCGCCGCTCACGGCGTCGGCGGCGACGGGCCCGGTCACCGGGAACGCCCGGCACGGGACGTACCTCGCGCTCGGCGACTCGGTCGCCTTCGGCTACGTGCCCCCAGACGCCACACCGGCGCCCAACTACTACGACGCGCACTCCTTCGTGAGCTATGCCAACGACGTCGCCCAGGCGCTCGACGAGCGTGTGTTCAACGCCTCGTGCCCGGGCGAGACGACGGCCAGCATGCTCTACCCGGGCGCGCAGAGCAACGGCTGTGAGAATTCGGTCGGATCTCCGATCGGCTACAGGACGCTCTACCCGCTCCACGTGCAGTACCAGGGCACGCAGACCGCATACGCGGTCCAGTTCCTCACCGTCCACACGCACACGAAGCTGGTCACGATCGACATCGGGGCGAACGACGCGTTCCTCTGCGAGACACTGGCACCCCATCGCTGCACCACAGGGACAGAGCTCGCCGCCCTCGGGAAGGAGATCGAGACCAACCTCGCGGCGATCTTGGGCCAGATCAGGGCCGTCTACCACGGGCCGCTCGTCGTCCTCGACTACTACTCGCTCACATACGCGACACCGATTCAGGACGCCCCGTCCACCCTGCTCAACGACTTCATCAAAGCCGCGACGACAGGGTTCACAGTGCTCATTGCGAACGGCTACACAGCGTTCGAGACGGCTTCGGCCACAGCCACAGGCAGCCCGTGCAAGGCGGGGCTCCTCATCCCGATTTCCGGCGGGTGCAACATCCACCCGAGCCTCAAAGGGCACGAGGTGCTGGCGGGCGCCATCCTGACAGCCCTTGGCGACAGCTAGGCGCGACCAGGACCGTCCGTCGCGCGCGCTCGACGTGTCCTGCCCCACCACCTGAGCCTGCCCCTGCTCCATGCGGTTCCTCCCGGCCGGGCCGTCCGCACTTCTCGTCGAGCTCGAAGACCAGGACGCGGTGTTCTCGCTGATGGCCGCCATCGCCCGGCGCCGGGCCTCAGGGTGGCAGCGCGGGCTCGCCGACGTCGTGCCCGGTGCGCGCACCGTGCTCCTCGACGGGCTCGCCGACCCCGGGGCGACGGCCACGGAGCTCGCCGGCTGGACGCTGCCTGCGCCCGCGGTGTGCGACGGCCCCCTCGTCGAGATCCCCTGCCGCTACGACGGGCCCGACCTCGCCTCGGTCGCCCGGTGCTGGGGGGTGCCCGAGCACGACGTCGCAAGGATCCACTCCTCGCTCGGCCACCGGGTCGCCTTCTGCGGCTTCGCCCCGGGGTTCGCCTACCTCGTGGGCCTGGGCACGCTTCCCGAGGTCCCGAGGCTCGGGACGCCCCGACCGCTCGTCGAGACCGGGAGCGTCGCGCTCGCCGGGAGCTACACCGGCGTCTACCCGCGCCCTTCGCCCGGAGGCTGGCAGATCGTCGGGCACACCGACGCGGTCCTCTGGGACCTCGGCCGCGACCCCCCCGCCCTCCTCGGCCCCGGGACCCGCGTGCGCTTCGTGGCTGCATGACCCACGAGCACCCGGTCCGCGGCCCCGGCCACCACCCGCGCGCGGTCACGGTCGTCCGCGCCGGCACGCTGACCACGCTCCAGGACCTCGGGCGTCCGGGCTTCGCGCACCTCGGCGTGCCGCGCTCGGGCGCGCTCGACCCTCTGGCGCACGCGCGGGCGAACCGGCTCGTCGGCAACGACCCGGACGCCGCGACGCTCGAGACCACCCTCGACGGCGTCGCGCTGCGCGCAGAGACCGCCGCCACCGTCGCGGTCACCGGTGCGAGCGCCCCGGTCCGCGTGAACGGCGAGCCACGCGGGTGGAGCCTCCCGCTCCTCCTCCGCGCAGGCGACACGCTCGAAATCGGCCCCGCGGAGGCGGGGGTCCGCTCCTACGTCGCGGTCGACGGAGGGTTCGACGTGCCCCTGGTGCTCTCCAGCCGCTCGACGGACCTCCTCTCGGGGATCGGCCCGCCCCCGGTCTCCTCGGGCACGACGCTCCCGATCGGCCCGGCGCGCCGCCCCCCGGCCCTCGACATGGCCCCCTACCGCGCCCCGGCCCTGGACGAGACGCTCGTCGTCCACCCGGGCCCGCGCGAGGACTGGCTCGGCGACCGGGCCGCGGACGCGCTCTTCGCCCAGCCCTACGAGGTCGACCCGCGCAGCAACCGGATCGGGCTGCGGCTGCGGGGCGGGCCGATCGACCGGCGTGTCCGGCGAGAGCTCCCGAGCGAGGGCATCGCATGGGGCGCCGTCCAGTTGCTCTCCGACGGCCAGCTCGTCGTGCTCCTGGCGGACCACCCGACGACCGGCGGCTATCCGGTGGTCGGTGTCGTGGACCGGGCCTGCGCGTCGGCGTGCGCCCAGGCGCGCCCGGGCACCTTTGTCCGGCTGCGCCGTGCCCGGAGACCCGCGCGCCCGGCGGCTCGAGAGCCCGGACGTGGCGCTACTTCGTGAAGTGCCACTCTGTGCTGTGGGGTAGATGTACAGGTACGGTGTGAACGGCAGGACGCCCGCGAGTGTCTTCTTGTACGCGACGACCCGGTAGGAGGGGATCGGCAGGAAGATCTGGAACTGCTCCTTGGCCATGAAGTGTTCCCACTTCTTGATGGCCGCGGCCGCGTCGGCACTCTTCGTGAGGTCAGCCCCACGGCCACTGCCCTGTGATCCACAGCTCCATGTGCCGGTTGCACGCGGTGGCGCTCCCCGAGCAGTCCGCCGCGTTGATCTCCGGGTTGGACTCGGGCACGATCGCCACCCGATCCACATGTCCTATAGGACCGCCGCGCAGCGCGACGCCACCGCGCTCGGGCACGAGATCGACATCCTCGCCGACGACGGCGCGAACGCCTACCTCACGGCGCTCGTTCTCCTCTGCCCCTCGGTGCACGCCTGCGGTCCGTACCGCGTGGGTGCGGTGCGCCTGCGCGCCCGCTGCGCGCACATCCACAACCCACTGACCTCCGCCTTTCGCGGGTTTGGCGGCATGCAGGTGGTCTTCGCGTACGAGTCTCAGATGAACCGGCTCGCGCAGCGCCTCGGGCTCGGGCCCGCCGAGCTCCGCAAGCGGAACGCGGTCGTGCGCGGGGACGACATGGGCGCTGTCGGCATCGTCGCCAACCGCGCCGTGAGCGCGATCGGACGCGGCACGATCACCACCTCCTGCGTCTTCACGGGCGCCGAGCAGGAGGAGCCGGCCGACGCGGTCGTGCTCGTGACCGCGTGGCTCCCTTGACGGCCTCTCGGACGCGCGCGAGTCTCGGCGAGGCGACTGGGACGCCCACGGCCTGCGCTCGGCGCGCGGCATCGGGGACGCGTGGGCCCCGGGCACCATCGCGGCCGCGGTGTGGGCGGGGCGGCGCGACGCCGAGGAATTCGACGACGTGGAGCTTCAGAGCGGGCGCTGCCGGCGCGAGTACCGCGCTCGCGCGCCCCGTGCCGGCCGGCCCCGGGTCCTGAACCTGCGGACGGTTCATCCGGCCGGTGAGCATCCGGCCGGCGAGCATCCGGTCTCCAAGCAGGCTCCGACCAGGGCCCGATCAGGTCCCGGTGAGCACGTCTCGCAGGATCGCGGCGCCCGAGTGCTCGAGATTCTTCGTCGCGGTGAGGAGCACGAGCGATCGGCCGGTCTGCGCCTGAGCGCGCAGGCGCGCGAACGCCTCGCTCGCCGGAGGCTGGAGAAGCTCTTCTCGGTACCGTCGGGCGAACTCTTCGAACCGCTCGGGGACGTGCCCGTACCACTTGCGCAGCGCAGGACTCGGGGCGACGTCCTTCGCCCACTCCTCGAAGGGCGCGTCGCGCTTGGCGACGCCCCTGGGCCACAGCCGGTCGACCAGGACGCTACGCGCGCCGGGCACCGGCGCGTCGTAGACGCGGGCGATCCGGATCACTCTTCGCGGCGTCTTCGCGGCGGATCGGCCAGTCTCCGGCTCCCCCGCCAACCCGTGCTGGCGCTGCACCGGCGCAAGTCCCGCCCAGGCGCCGGGTACGTCCAGCGCGAGGCGTGCGAGCTCTTCGAGATGGAGGGACGAGAGCCTCTCGAGGCGCGACGCCCCGTCCTCGGTCAGTTGGAGGCGGACGACGCGGTGGTCGGCGCTGCTGCGAGTGCGTCGGACGAGCCCGGCGGCCTCGGCCCGGTCGACCAGCCCCACCGCGCTGTGGTGGCGGAGCAGGAGGTAGTCGGCGACCTCGCCGATCGTCGGGCCGTCGGGGTCGCCGTGCCCGCGGATCGCGAGGAGCAGCTGGTGCTGCGCCGGCGTCAGCCCGGCGGCCCGGGCTTGCTTCGCGCTCCACGCCTCGAAGTGGCGCAGACCGGTCCGCAGGGCGAGCAGCCGAGCGTACGCGGCGTCGGGCAAGGTCACTCGTGCCACGATAGCATCGTTGCGCAACGACTGGTCACTTTCCGCGCGACCGGTCCGCGCGGCCGGCGCGCTCGACCGGCGAGCGAGCTCGAGGCCGGGGACACGCTCGAGCCGCCATCGCGCGGGACCAGGCGAGCGTCGAGGGCGAGCTTTCGATCGCGGGCGAGTCGCATCGTCTCGGGCTGAGCCTGGAGAGTGAGACCTTCGGCGGGTAGGTGACGAGCAGGTGTGCGTGGTCCTGATCGGTCTCGAATGCGTCGAGAGCGACCTCGAAATGGGCACAGACCTCGACAACGGCTGCCCTGAGCTCGGCGGCGACCCGATCGGTCATGACTTGCTTGCGGTACGTGGGCGTGAGGACGATGTGGGCATGGAGGCGATAGACCACATGCCTGCCGTTTCGCCAATCGTCACTCACGAGATCACCTCCACGGTCACAGCCGAACCGCAAACTGCACAACATG
>JAJYXS010000112.1 GCA_021801615.1 Actinomycetes bacterium | reverse complement strand
CCCGCGCCCTGATCGGCGGCGAGGTCGTCGACATGGGAGACCCGGCGCGTCCCCGTCAGCTTGAGCGCGAGCAGCGACAGCACGTAGCTCGTCGCTGGGATCATCGCGCTCGAGGGATACCCGGCCTTCTCGACGATGCCTTCCAGGTCGAGAGCGACGAGCTCGGGGATCGCGAGCAACAGCCCAGCGACTCGAGACTCGAAGCGCCTCGCCAGCGCCTCGAAGTCGAGCGCCCCGGCACGGGGAAGGGCCTCGCGCCCGCCGCCTGAACGCGAGGGATGTGGCCGAGGCATAAGGCGCGGGAAGCCCTCCGCGCGCAGCACCTCGGCGACACCGGTCCGGGTGAGCGGCGTGTCGGTCCTCTCGAGCGCCTCGGAGATCTCGAGCGCCGAGAGACCCTTCAGGCGAAGCTCGATGATCGCGTGGCGGGCCGCGTCCTTGGCCGGAGCACTCACCGGCCCGGGACGCGACAGCGCGAAGAACCCCGTCTTTCCCGCCCGGAAGTCGCGCACCGCAGAGCGCAGCGTCTCGACCGACCAGCCGACACGCCTGGCGGCCTCGGCTGCAGGGACCCCCTCGTAGAGGAAGGCACGCAGCCCCTCGAAGCGGCGATGCTTCGGGCTCGACGCGAAGGCGAAGAGCTCCCCGCCCGGACGCGCCGCTGCGCCCATCGCTCGGGTCGATCTCGCCGTCTGGCTCATGGTGTCGAGCACAGCACGTCCCCACCACGAGGTCACACATTCCCAGCTAGCAGGAGCTCCTATGCCGGAGTTACCGGCATCTCGGATTGATCACACCCGAAGCAGGCAGCGCAGTACGGCCCTCATACTGACGAGCACTCAGCGAGATCCACCCCCACGATCTGGCGATACCTCAGTGGAAGACTGCGACACATGGCAGAACATTGCTGGACTACGAGGCAGTCCTCAGGACCAGCTTGGAGCGTGGACCGGCGAGATGGGGGTGCCCACCCCGGATGCGAAAGTCGGCGTTAGTTGAGCGCAGCACCGAGCCCACGCTAATAGCGTGCCAGAGCGTAACGAGGCAACAAGCCTTAGTCCTCACGCAATATTCGCATGCGAGAGGACCAGGTTGCGGATGGTGCTCGGGTACCAAGCACGGCCACCGTAGGTGGTGGCTACGCCGTCTTCGTTCGGCTCACGGGCGATAGCCGAGTAGCTGGCACCAGCACGATGACGGGAGAGGATTCGGGCCAGCACAGCTTCGGGGACGACACACTGGCGCCCGAGGCGGGCACCCTCGGCCCGCTTCACCGCCAGGGCAGCCTTGGTCCGCTCGCCGATGAGGCGTCGCTCAAGCTGGGCGGCTGACGCGATTACCGTGCTGGAGTCCATGCCGAGGCCAGGACCAGCCAGGTTCTAGCCGCCGGCATTCGCACGGGCCATCGTACGCTGGCGACGATACCCGAACCACGATCGGGTTGGATTTGCAATATGATCGAGAGTCGACATGCCGGCATCTGTAGACAAACGCTTGGGTCTCGTTGCCCTCGTCGGCGCAGGTCTCGCCGGCCTCGGCGGGGTGATCGTCTCCATCGTGACAAAGAGGTCTCGGAAGCGAGCCAACCCTGTCGCTAGGACGGACCCGGACGAGCAAGGCGTCGCGCAACTCCTCGACGTGCTCAGGAGGGTCGGCTACCGAGACGGCGCAGCCAAGCAGTGGTGGCACCATGTCGTCCAGCCTGAGCTTGAGGGCCGGACTGCTGAGCGGGCATGGCTGGAGGGCGACCGTCAACCGGTCAAGGGTTTGGTCGAGTCACTCGCTTCTCGGCGCCTCGCCGACGCCCTCTCGGACAGCCCTGGTCCGGTCGAGCAGCTGTTGAAATCAGCCTCCTCCCAGTAGCGCCCTGGATGGCTACTGAGATCGAGGGTGTCGAAGTCTGGCTCCGCCGCTGGCGAGAGCAGTCGCGTCCCGACGAGCATGCTTTTAGACGCTTGCAGTTTTCTGGAGTGCCAGATCTGTCGCGGAGTGTGCGTGGGAAGGCGCATTGGCGAGGTCGTCGTCACACCCTCTGGATACCGTGCGCCACGTGCACGACTGTGAACCACACCGACACCGGAAGAACCAATGCAGACGCTTCGCGTCGCGCTGACCGAGACGCTCGCCTATTGGACGGTGGTCGACGACGACTGGCGCCCTGTCCCCGTTGCTGACGCGTACCTGCGTCACCTGCGCCTCGGAGCCGATCGGGCCGAGGGAACCACTCGGAGCTACGCGGGTGATCTGGCTTGCTACCTGAGCTGGTGCGAACGGACCGGGCGCGACCTGCTGAGCGGCGCCGATGCGCTCGCGATGTTCGTGGTGATGCTCAAGACGACGCCGGTCACCCGCGACGGTGCGGGAAAGGGTCGCCTTCGTAGCCCACGGCGGATCAACCACCTGCTCGTCGCAGTGCGCGAGCTCTACAAGCATGCCGCGGCAGAAGGCACCCTCGATGCCTCGGTGCTCACCTTCCTCTACGAGATCGGCGACGACCGCCACCTTCCGGCTGAGCTCCGGCCCGAGGGATCGGGCATTCGCTATCACGCTCGGCCACGCCACGTTCAGCGCACCGGCCGGAGCCCTCGGCCCTTGCCGGTGCGCCAGGACGAGATGGCAGCACTCCTTCGGGCGACGCACTCCTGGCGGGAGCGTTTCATGCTCGTGGTGCTGTGGTTCTGCGGGCTGCGCGTCGGCGAGGTCCTCGGATTACGCCGATCGGACCTGCACTTCATCGCTTCGGCAGCGTTCCTCGGATGTCCGATCGCCGGCCCGCACCTCCACGTGGTGGGACGCGACAACCCGAACCGCGCGTGGGCCAAGTCAGGAGACCGCAGCGTCCCGGTGCGAAGCGAGATCCTCTCGTGCTACGACCGCTACCTCACCGAGCGCGAGGCGTGCCCGGCGGCAGAAAGCTGCGACTTCGTGCTCGTGAACCTCCGCCACGAACCGCTCGGCCAGCCCATGACGCCAGACACCGTGCGCAAGTGGCTGACCGCGCTGTCGCGGCGTGCTGGACTCGACCGCTCTCTTCGCCCGCACATGTTCCGCCACGCCACGGCGAACGAGCTGCTTCGCAGGGGGACGGCCATCGACGTGGTGAAGGAGCTCCTCGGCCACGCCTCGATTCACACGACCCAGACCTACCTGAACCCCGACGCCGACGCCTTGCGTGCGGCGGTGGACAGTCTCGGTCCCCTTGGTGGGACGGCTCGACCATGACGACGGCCCTGCCAAGGCCTGCCGCTCCCCGTCGTGCTCTGCGTGACGGGGAGCTCGACCGGCTGTCCGCCGCAGTCGACATCGAAAAGCTCGTCAGGCTCGGCTGGGACCCGGAGCGTCAGGTGTTCAGCCCCGACGAGGGTCACCCCCTTCTAGGCTACTTCCGCTGTCCGGTGGTGGGATGTGGCAACGAAGGAACCTCCGACGAGCATTTGTGCGCCGGGTGCGCGACGCGCCGCAACGGCCAGCGACAGCTCGATCTCGAGGAGTTCTGCGCCGCGGGTCGGGGACCCGGTGCCCGCGTGGCTCCTCGCATGTGTCTGGTCTGTCGTCTGCCTGGCAAGGAGCGCCCGAGCGGCTCCTCGAACGGGCTGTGCGCAAGCTGCGAGAGCGTTCGGGTGTCGCGCGGACAGAGCGTCGAGGCGTTCCTTGCAGGCGACGATCGCTACGCACCGGCTCGCCCACGCGCCGGATACGGCACGTGCATCGTCGAGGCCTGCGGACGCCTCGCCGCCCATGCGAGCCGGCTCTGCAACGCCCACCACTTCGCCTGGCGGCGCGCGGGGCGGCCTGTGCTCGAGCCCTTCGCCCGGAGGGCGGTCAGCGCGAGACGCGACAACACCGGCACGGTGGCGATGGCGGGACTGGCCCAGCGGGTGGTGCTCGAGATGCTTCTTGGGATCCAGGCCGCCATCGCCGACGGTCGCAAGCTCCCGCCAACCACCTTGCGTGCAGCTGTCATGCACCTGCGTTCGGGGGCACTCGAGACCATGAGCGATCTCGACCCGGCCGAGCTTCCCTCAGCTGTGCGTCACTTCGTGCGCCTGGCCGTGAGCGAAGCAGCGCTTGCCTGTTCGAGCATCGAGGCCGAGTGCGACAAGGACATCTGGGATCTTCGCCACTGGGGAAAGCGCGGGCGGCTCTCGTTCGTCGGCGGGAAGGCCTTGAAGCAGAACGGACGAGCCTGGGCACGACCGATCACCCAGGGATGGCTCAAGACCGCCGCCAAGTCCTGGGCTGCCGACGCGCTGGTCTCGAGGGGGAAGGTGAGCGTGCAGAGCACCTTGAACGCGCTCGGCATGTTCTCCGAGCACCTCGGGCGCCGCGACGACGCCGGCGAGGACCCGGGGGCGCTGTCTCGCCGCGACGTCGAGGCCTTCCTCGCCCGCCTCGGCCGTCTTCAGCAAGCTGGATCCCTCACCGCCTACGTGCGGTGCCACGTCGTGGACCACCTGGCGAGGTTCCTCCGAGACTGCAGAACACTCGGGCTGACGGCTCCAGGTGCCTCGATGCAAGGCCTCGCCGACGACGTAGCGCTGCGGCGGAGCGATCGCCCCGCGCCACCGCGCAAGGAGGACGGGGAAGTCGGCCGGGCCGTGCCCGAGGCGGTGCTCACCCAGCTGCTCAGCGAAGAGAGCCTGTCGCAGCTCGAAGAGCTGGCGGGGCCGATGGCCCGGGCCGCAGTCGAGCTCCAAGCGGGCGTGGGTCGGCGCACCAGCGAGCTGTGCGGGCTCAAGCTGTCGTGCCTCGACTACGACGAGCACGTCGGTCAAGACGGCACGCGCGTGGCCAGCCCGGTGCTGGTCCACGACATGCCGAAGGTCGGCAGGGTCGGCTACCGCCTCCCGGTCCATGACCGAGAGGCGAAGATCATCGCCGCCCAACAGGCTCGTGTGCGAGCGGCGTTCCCCGCCACTCCTCCCGAGCGCCTGGCGCTGTTCCCCCGCCCGCTCAAGAACCCAGAGGGCACACGATCGGTTGCGGCCAACTGGCTCGAGCGCGTCATGCGCACCTGGGTCGATGCGCTGCCGCATCTCGATGGTCCGGAGACCGACGCCAGAGGTCGCGTGGTGCCCTTCGATCGATCGCGTGTCTTTCCCTACGCTTTCCGGCATAGTTTCGCCCAGCGCCACGCCGATGCCGGGACTCCCATCGATGTGCTCAAGGAGCTGCTCGGGCACGACACCATACGGGTCACCGGCTCCTACTATCGGGTGACCACGCGCCGAAAGCGCGCCGCCCAGGACGCGCTCGGAGCGCTCCAGATCGACGCGACGGGTCGCCACGTGCGTCGGGACGTCACCGCTCTCGAAGACGCCGAGGCGCTGCGTGAGCAGATCGGACAGGTGGCGGTTCCCTTCGGCATCTGCACCGAGCCCAGAAACGTCGCCGCCGACGGGCGCTCGTGTCCCTTCAGGCACCGCTGCATGGGGTGCACCTACTTCCGCACCGACCCCTCCTACCAGCCAGAGCTCAGGTCCTATCTCGCCAAGCTCGTCGAAGACCATGAGCGCTTTGGTGCCGCGGTCCCCCAGTTGGCCGAGTGGGCCAGGAGTGACGCCGCGCCGAGCGAGGAGGAGATCGAGGCGGTGCGGAACTTGATCCGCTCGAACGACGAGGTGCTCGAGAGCCTCGACAGCTCCGAGCGCGAACGGCTCCAGTCCGCGATCTCCACCCTTCGAAAGGCACGAGCCTCGCTCACCACCACCTTCCCCGTCGAGTTGCGAGGCCTCGTCCGGCCGATCCGCCCCACGTTGTTCCCCGGCATCGAGCGCAGCACCGAGGAGGGGGCGAGTGGTGGCTGAGCGCGCCGAGCACCTCGTCCGCCTGCGCCGTGCGGACTCGAACGCCAAGGTGGCGCGGGTGCTCTCGGTCCTCGACTCCATGGTCGCCGCCGGTGAGCCTCCGGTGCTCGCGGTCGTCGCCCGCAAGGCGGCGGTGAGCCGCCGGTTCATCTACGACCATCCCGAGCTGCGCGCGCAGGCAGAGCGCCGTGCAGGCGAGATCGCCGATCGCCAGGCCTCGCGCGTCTCTGCCAGCATGCGCGTGACGACCGCATCCCTTCGCGCAGATCTCGAGAACGCGAGGGCACGCTCCAACCGCCTCGAGACCGAGCTGTCTGCCCTCAAGCGCCGCCTCGGCGAACTGCTCGGCCACGAGGTGATGGCAGCGGACGCCGGCCTTGCCACCGAAGACAGCGCTTCCACGGGAACTCGGGTCGCGGAGCTCGAACAGGCGCTTTTCGAGTCACAAGATTCCCTCGCGCGGCGTACCGAGGAGCTCGAGGCTGCCCGCCAGATCAACCGCGAGCTCATGGAGAGGCTCAACCGCGGACGGCGGTGATCGCCGGTGGCGCTCACCTGTGCGCCACCTGAAGTCCCTGGCCAGAGGCCATAAATCACACTCGCGACCCCAGAAAAGGTCAGGACTACGTCTCGATCTTCATGGACCTCGAACAACGGCGGGTGATGTTCGCTACCCCGGGTAGGGACGCTGAGACCGTGAAGGCCTTCGCCGAGGACCTGGCTGCCCACGGGGGAGCGCCGAAGACCCAGATCGCGCGGGTGTGTTGTGACATGAGCGCCGCGTTCGTCAAAGGCATCGGCGACCACCTCGCCGAACACGAAGAGGAAGAGACGCCAGAGGAGGAGACCGCTGCGGGCGCCGTGGTCGAGCCAGCCCAGCCGGCGAGCGCCGCGGTGATTGTTCAGGCTGGTCAAGGCGGGGACTCGCCTGGTGCGCTGTCCGGTACGCAGGTCGAGCTCCACCGACCACAGATCATCTTCGATCGATTCCACGTGGTCGCCAAGGCAAACGAGGCCGTCGACGAAGTGCGCCGGGCCGAGTCGAAGATCCGTCCCGAGCTCAAGCAGAGCCGCTACGTCTGGCTGAAGAACGAGTCCAACCTCACTGCCAAGCAGCGCGAGAAGCTTACGTGGCTCACCCGCCCCTCGATGCAGCTCAAGACCACACGGGCCGCCCGTTGGCGCGATGACTTCAACGAGTTCTACAACAAGGCGAGTGCCGAAGAGGCCGAGACGTACCTGAAGCGGTGGTGCTACGGGGCGAAGCGCTCTCGGCTCGGACCGGTCAAGGAGTTCGTCGCCACGGTCGAGGCCCACTGGGAAGGGATTATCGCCTGGCAGGACAACCAGATCAGCAACGGACTATTGGAGGGAACCAACTCGCTCGTCCAAGCGGCCAAACGAAGGGCCCGTGGCTACCGTTCCAAGGCCAAAATGATCACCGTCGTCTACCTCATCGCCGGAAAGCTCCCCCTCCCCGAAATCCACACGATCTAGCGAGGAACCGTGGGCAACCTCGGGGGCGACGAAAAAGAAGCGCAACCCGCGTGACAACGACACGATGCAGCGGGGGTTCAAGGTGAACCGGACCGAGAAGCTCGCAGCCCGGGCACGCTCGACCGAGCGGGCGATCGAACGTCTGGAGCCCGTCGAGAAGCCTTTCGAGGCTTGGGAGCTGCGCTTCGCGATCTCGGGCGCCGAGCGCTCCGGCGACGTCGTCGCACGGCTCGACCAAGCGGTGATCGAGCGAGGGAGCTTTCGCCTCGGACCGCTCGACGTCGAGATTCGCTGGGCAGATCGGGTCGCGCTCGTGGGCGCGAACGGCTCGGGCAAGTCGAGCCTCATCGCGGCGCTCCTCGGACGACTGCCGCTCGCGCTCGGCACCGCCTATCTCGGGCCGGGCGTCGTCGTCGGCGAGCTCGGCCAGGACCGCCGAGGACTCTTCGCCGAGCCAGGCTCGCGGGCGGATCCGGGGGCGGAGCACGGCCCGCGGGCGGCGCATCGCGCCACGCTCCTCGAGGCGTTCTCTGCTCGAACGGACCTGCCGACGAGCGAGGCGCGGTCGCTCCTCGCGAAGTTCGGTCTCGGCGCGAGCCATGTGCTGCGCGCCGTGGGCTCGCTCTCGCCGGGCGAGCGGACCCGTGCCGAGCTCGCGATGCTCCAAGGTGCTGGCGTCAACTTCCTCGTGCTCGACGAGCCGACGAACCACC
>JAJYXS010000163.1 GCA_021801615.1 Actinomycetes bacterium | reverse complement strand
GGCTCGCCGCCGCCAGGCGTGCCACGCGTGGGGCCGACGTGCTAGGGCTCGCCGCCGCCGGGCGTGCCACGCGTGGGGCCGACGTGCGAGGGCTCGCCGCCGCCGGGCGTGCCACGCGTGGGGCCGACGTGCGAGGGCTCGCCGCCGCCGGCGGCCTCGCCCGCCGGCGTCGAGGCGGCTTCGTGGAGCGGCCGCATGGACGCCAACACCCGTTCGGCCCGCCGGACGACCGTCCGCGCGACGTCGAGCGCAGCCGCGACACGCGTGGCACCTGGGACCACGAACTCCGTCGGCATCTCGAACCGCTCGCTGAGGCGGTCGATCCACCCCTCGAGCCGCAGCACCATCGGCTCGGTCACCAAGCTCTCGCCGGCGACCAGCTTCCCGCGGTTCTCGGGAGCGGTCGCGACCTCGGCCATCAGCACGTAGAGCTCCCGCTCGAGCACGACGAGCAGCTCGTCGAGCTCGGAACCGGGTGACGATTCGGCCCGGGCCAAGCCGAGCGCCGCCTGGGCCTCGTCGACCGCGCCGTTCAGCTCGATGCGCGGGCTCGCCTTGCCGACCCTGCCGCCGTAGAGGAGCCCCGTGGTCCCGTCGTCGCCCCTGCGCGTATAGATGCGCACCCTGCGGATGGTAGCGGTCTCGAGCGAATAGCCTTCGTGGCAGATGAACCCTGCGCCCCTCGGTCGCCTCGACCCCTCGCGATCGGAGTACCTGCGCGCACTGTCCCAGCGCGTCGTGATCTTCGATGGCGCGACGGGGACGAACCTCCAGCTCCAGGAGCTCGGTGCCGACGAGTTCGGCAGCGCCAAGCTCGAGGGGTGCAACGAGGTGCTCGCGTTGAGCTACCCGAGCGCCCTCGAGCGGCTGCACCGGTCATTCCTCGACGTGGGCGTGGAGGTCGTCGAGACGGACACCTTCGGTGCGTTCTCCGTCGTGCTCGAAGAGTACGGCATCGCCGACCTGGTCCACGAGATCAACGTCGCCGCCGCGCAGATCGCCCGGAGGATCGCGGACGAGTACGCAAGCCCTGGCAGCCCGCGATGGGTCGCGGGGAGCATGGGCCCCGGCACCAAGTTCCCGTCGCTCGGGCAGATCCCCTACGCGTCGTTGCGCGCCGCCTACGAAGAGCAGGCGATGGGACTGCTCGAAGGCGGGGTGGACCTCCTGCTCATCGAGACGGTCTTCGACCTCCTCTCTGCGAAGGCGGCGATCAACGGCGCACGGCGGGCCATGGTCGCATCGGGACGTCAGGTCCCGCTCCAAGTCCAGGTGACGATCGAGCTGACCGGGAGGATGCTCCCGGGGACCGAGATCGGGGCGGCCCTCACGACGCTCGACGCGATGCAGGTCGACGTGGTCGGCTTGAACTGCGCGACGGGCCCCGCGGAGATGGACGAGGCGTTGCGTCACCTCTCCGCGCACTCGCGCATGCCGATCTCTGTGCTCCCGAACGCCGGCCTGCCCTCGGTGGTCGACGGGCGGATGCACTACGACCTCACCCCCGCGGAGCTCGCCGCGCATCTCCGCCGCTTCGTCACCGAGTACGGAGTGACCGCGGTGGGCGGATGCTGCGGGACCACGCCCGAGCACCTCCGTGCAGTGGTCGACGCGCTCGCGGGCGTGTCGCCGGCACGCCGCCGGCCGCTCCACGAACCGGCTGCCGCGTCGATCTACAGCGCGGTGCCCTTCGAACAGGAGACCTCGTTCCTCGTGGTCGGCGAGCGCACGAACGCCAACGGCTCCAAACGGTTCCGGGAGGCCATGCTCTCAGGCGACTGGGAGACGTGCGTGTCCATGGCACGCGACCAGGTGTCGGAGGGTGCCCACGTGATCGACGTCTGCGTCGACTACACGGGTGCCGACGGTGTCGCGGACATGACCGAGGTGGCGAGGAGGCTCTGCACCCAGGCGAGCGTGCCCCTCATGATCGACTCCACCGAAGCGCCGGTGGCGGAGGCCGCGCTCGTGTGGCTGGGCGGTCGTCCCATCCTGAACTCGGTCAACCTGGAGGAGGGCGACGGCGAGGGGACGCGCCTCGACCGGTTCCTCCGCCTGGCGAGGGAGTACGGCGCGGCGGTGGTCTGCACGTGCATCGACGAGCACGGTCAGGCTCGGACCGCGCAATGGAAGCTTCGAGCCGCTCGCGCGATCCACGACATCGCCGTGGAACGGTACGGTCTCGAGCCGTCAGACCTTCTCTTCGACCCGCTCGCGCTGCCGCTGTCGACCGGCATGGAGGAAAGCCGTCGAGACGGGATCGAGACGATCGAGGCGATCTCGGCGATCAAAGCGGCCCTGCCGGGCGTCCACACGCTGATCGGCCTCTCGAACGTCTCCTTCGGGCTGAACCCGTCCGCGCGCCAGGTGCTGAACTCGGTGTTCCTCCACGAGTGCGTGGAGGCCGGGCTCGACGCCGCGATCGTCCACGCCGCCAAGATCCTCCCTTTGGCACGCATCGACGAGCGCGCCCGGGAAGTGTGCCTGGACATCGTCTACGATCGCCGCCGCGACGGGTACGACCCGCTACAGGAGCTGTTGGTCCTCTTCGAAGGGGTGACCGCGTCCCGAGGGGACGAGGAGTCCCACGCCGACTGGCCCGTCGAGCGCCGCTTGGAGCAGCGCATCGTCGAGGGGAGGCGCCAGGGCCTCGAGCGCGATCTGGACGCAGCGCTGGCCAAGGGTCACGAGCCACTCGACATCGTGAACGAGATCCTGCTCGCCGGCATGAAGACGGTCGGCGACCTCTTCGCGTCCGGCGAGATGCAGCTTCCCTTCGTCCTCCAGTCCGCCGAGACCATGAAGGCGGCGGTCGCCTATCTCCAGCCGCACATGGCCCGCACCGACCAGGGTGGCAAGGGCAGGGTCGTGCTCGCGACGGTGAAGGGAGACGTCCACGACATCGGGAAGAACCTCGTCGACATCATCTTCACCAACAACGGCTACGAGGTGGTCAACCTCGGGACCAAGGTCGGGATCGGCGAGATGGTCGCCGCGGTGGAGCAGCACAGCGCCGACGCGCTCGGCATGAGCGGACTGCTCGTGAAGTCCACGCTCGTCATGCGCGAGAACCTCGAGGAGCTGAACCGCCGCGGCCTCTCCGGACTGCCGGTCCTGCTCGGCGGGGCGGCGCTCACGAGGACCTACGTAGAACGCGACCTTCGCAAGGTCTACGAGGGCCGTGTCTTCTACGGACGGGACGCCTTCGAAGGTCTCCGCACGATGGAGCGCCTGATGGAGCTCCGCCGCACCGGCGAGGACGACCCGGATTTCGGGCGCGAGATCTCGACGCGCAGGGTCCCGTCTCGACGGGGCGTCTCTCGCCAGGTGCCCGGCGACGGCGCCAGGCCCGAGGGACGCCCAGAGCGCTCCCCCGAGGTGGAGCTCGACAACGAGCTCTTCCCTCCGCCGTTCGTCGGGACGAGGACCGCCCGTGGCATCCCGCTCGACGACATCGCCGCGTACCTGAACCTGACCGCGCTCTTCAGGAACCAGTGGGGTTTCCGTCCCGAGGCCGGAGAGGACGACGCTTCGTTCAAGTCGAGGGTCAAACCGGTGCTGCGCCGCGAGCTCGACAAGGCGAAGCAAGGGGACGTGCTCGTCCCCCAGGTCGCCTACGGGCATTTCGCCGCGGCGTCCGAAGGCGACGACCTCGTCATCTACAAGGACGAGACCCGGAGCTCGGAGTGGATGCGCTTCACCTTCCCGCGCCAGGACAAGGCGCCATGGCTCTGCATCGCCGACTTCTTCCGGCCCGGAACTTCCGGCGACGAGGACTTCGCCTCGTTCATGCTCGTGACCATGGGCCCCAAGGTCTCCGAGGAGACGGCACGCCTCTTCGCAGAAGATCGCTACCAGGATTATCTGTTCCTCCACGGCCTGGGCGTCGAGATGACCGAGGCGCTCGCCGAGTACTGGCACCGGCGGATCCGAGAGGAGCTGGGCTTCGCCGACCAGGACGGACCGACGCTCTCGGGGCTCTTCCGCCAGCAGTACCGCGGAGGCCGGTACAGCTGGGGCTACCCGGCCTGCCCCGACCTCGAGGACAACGCCAAGGTGGTCGAGCTCCTCGGCGGCGACCGTATCGGCGTTTCCGTGAGCGACGGTTTCCAGCTGTTCCCCGAGCAGACGACCGACGCCATCATCTGCCACCACCCCCGCGCCAAGTACTTCGTCGCTTGAGGCGGCCCGAGGCGCTGTCGCGTCGCTGCGGAGGGCGGGTCTTCCAAGGAGCCTGGGAGCAGATCCGTCGTCCGGCGGCCGTTGACCCCCTCTCCTCCATGCGCTAGGGTGCAGCCGGGGATGGGAGGCTGAGATGGACACGCGCATCCTTGCGGCGATGAGCCGCAACGTGGAGATCGTCGAGGCGGTGATCGTTCTCGCGATCGTCGTGCTGGTGGTCGGCATCATCGTCACGAGCCAGCGGCGGAAGAGGGAGGCGGCGAAGCCGGCTGCCGAACCGCCGGATTATTACGCGCACCTCCAGCAGCAGCCGTCCGGGAGGCACGACCCCCTCGGCGCCTTCGCCGCAGCGACCGCGAGGACGCCGGCCTCGCCGTCGTCGTCGACCACACCGGTCCTCTCCGCGGCCGGTGGAGTCTCGACCATGCCGGCCTCCCCGAACCCTGTGCCGGGGACCGCTGCACCGGACTTCTCCCCGACGGCGGGAGCGACCGCCGAGCACACCTCGCCCCAAGGGGCGGAGCCGGCGTGGCAACCCGCTGCACCCTGGTCCGCTGCACCCTGGTCAGAGACGCCCTGGTCAGAGACGCCCTGGTCAGAGGCACGACCTCCTGAGACCTGGGGCGGAGGGGCTGCCGACAACTCCCCTGCAGTCGCGAGCGCCGGAGAGCCGCCGCCCGCTGCACCGGTCATCGTCGCGGCGGCCTCCCGCGTCGCGCCGCCGCCGGCCGGCACCCCTGCCGGATGGCTACCGGACCCGAACGGGACTCCCGACACGCTGCGGTACTGGGACGGGGGAGCCTGGACGCAGCACTTCGCCCGCCGGGGCTGAGCACGCGGCGAGCGAGGTCGCCTTGTCGCCTCGCGCCGTGCGAACCGGCACGGACACCCACGCGGCCTCGGCCGCCTGCTTCGCGTGGTAGCTCGAGCGGGTGAGCGGCGAGGCTTCGACGTGCACGAGCCCGAGATCCCTGCCCGCCGCGGCGAGCGCATCGAGCTCCGCCGGAGTCCACCATCGCGCGACCGGCAGGTGCCGCTCGCTCGGGCGCAGGTACTGACCGATCGTGACGATCGAGACACCGACGGAGGCCAGGTCCGCGAGGGTCGAGATGACCTCTTCCTCGGACTCTCCCAGTCCGACCATCAGCCCGGACTTCACCGTGAGGCCTGCGTCCGCCGCTCGTGCGAGCACGCTCAGGCTCCTGGCGTAGCCCGCCGAGGGGCGGACCGCGCGCTGGAGGCGCGCCACGGTCTCCACGTTGTGGTTCAGCACGTCCGGCCGTGCGTCGAAGACGAGCTGCAGCGAGGCGGCGACCCCCTTGCAGTCGGAGACCAGGACCTCGACTGCGGTGCCCGGGCTCCGGCGCCTGATCGCCCGGACGGTCTCTGCGATCGCTGCTGCCCCACCGTCTGCGAGGTCGTCCCGGGCGACGCAGGTGACCACCGCGTGCGAGAGCCGCATCTGCTCGACGGCCTCGGCGACCCGCTCGGGCTCCGTCGGGTCGAGAGGCAGCGGGTGGCGCGTGTCCACGAGGCAGAAGCCGCACGCGCGCGTGCACCGGGACCCGTTCACCATGAAGGTGGCCGTCCCGTCGGCCCAGCACTCGAAGATGTTGGGGCAGCCGGCCTCCTCGCAGACCGTGACGAGGCCGAGGTCGTGAAGCCTGCGTCCGAGCGACAGGTAGCCCTCGCCCATGCGCGCCGGTACCCGCAGCCACTCGGGTTTCCGGTCCCGTAGCGCCAGCCCGGCGTCGGGATCGGTGCCCGCCTGACGGAGCCGCCGCAGCAGCGGACGCTCCGAGGACGAGGAGACGGTACGGCCAAAGGTGGCGCCAGGACCGGTGCGCCCTGCCTGCACCTCGGCCCTGTCGACACCACCGGTGCCGAAGACCGCTGCGGCGCGCTCGACCAGCGCGTCGACCACCCGGTCCATGCACGCGCTCGACCCCTCTGCGCGCAGGGACGTGACCGCATACTCTGCGATGCCGCAGGGCACGATGTGGCCGAACATGGTGAGGTCGCAGTCGACGTTGAGCGCGACGCCGTGCAGTGACCTCCTCCGGCCGTCCTCCACGCGTAGGGTCCGCACGCCGATCGCGGCGATCTTGCGTGGCGCGGGGCCCCCGACGCCGACCCACACACCGGGGTAGCCCTCGTAACGGGACGCCTCGACGCCCAGGTCGCCGAGCGCGTCGATCACCACCTGCTCGATGCGCCGCACGTGCAGCGGTCCCGCCCCCGGATCGTCCTGCAAGGTGACGATCGGGTACGCGACCAGCTGCCCCGGGCCGTGGTAGGTGACGTCGCCACCCCGGTCGGTGCGGAACAAGGTCGCCCCCACCGACGCGGGGTCGCGCAGGACGTGCGCGGGGTCGGCGTGCACGCCGAGCGTGTAGGTGTGCGGGTGCTCGAGCAAGAGCAGGTAGTCGTCGGCCGCGCGCCGAGCCAGGGAGTGCTGCAGGTCGAACGCCTCGGCATAGGTGACCAGTCCGAGGCGGCGGACGCGAAGCACGGCCTAGAGCTCGGAGGCCCAGTCCCGGGTGGCGAGCACCCGGGCCACCTGGGCGAGGAAGGAGGAGACGTAGGCGCCGTCCACCGCGCGATGGTCCCAGCTGACGCCGATCAGGCCGATCGAGTGGACGGCGATCGACTCGCTTCCGTCGGGAAGCTCCACGACCACCGGGCGGCGGCGGACCCCGTCGGTCGCCAGGATCGCGACTTGGGGCTGGTTGATGATCGGCACCGTGAAGTAGGTGCCGAACGGCCCGTCGTTCGTGATCGAGAACGTCCCGCCCGAGATGTCGTCCGCAGTCAGCTGGCGGTTGCGTGCGCGCTCCGCGAGGTCCCTGACACGCCGCGCGATCCCCCGAAGCGTGATCTCCTCGGCGCGGTGCACGACGGGCACGATGAGCCCCTCGTGGTTCAGGTCGACCGCGATCCCGAGGTTGACCTGCTGGTGCACCACGAGCGAGTCGTCCACGACCGAGGCGTTCAGGTTCGGGTAGTCCCGCAGCGCCTCGATGGTCGCCCGGGCGACGAACGGGAGGTAGGTGAGCGAGAACCCCTCCTCGCTCTTGAACCGTTCACGCCACGCCCTGCGCACGCGTTCGACGCTCTCGAAGTCGGCCTCGTACGCGATGAACGCGTGGGGCGAGGTCGCCTTGGAGCGCACCATGTGCTCTGCGGTCCGCCGGCGCATGTTCGAGAACGGCACGACCCGGTCCGTCGACGGTCGAAGGACCGCTGTCATGGACGCTTGGGCCGGCAGGGGTGCCTGGGCGGCCACCGGCGCCGGCGGCGACACGACGGGCATCGGTGCCGGAGGCGAGGCTGCCGGGAACGCCGGAGCCGGAGCCGAGGGCGCGGCCGGCGCCGGAGCGCCGGGAGGCGCCTGCAGCGGGGGCGCTTGCACCGGGGGCGCCTCCTGCACCGGCTGGGCTTGCACCGGGGGCGCGGGCGGCGCCGGAGCGCCGGGGGGCACCTGCACCTGGGGCGCGGCCACCCCTGGGCCACGCCGCGCGTCGATCACCGCGAGGACGTCCTCCCTCGTGATGCGGCCGCCGAGACCGGTGCCCGTCACCTCGGAGGGCGAGATGCCGTTCTCGTCGAGCAGCCTGCGCACGACCGGCGAGAGCAGCATGCCTTCGGTCCCCGAAGGGCGCGTTGCGAATGGTGCGCCGCCCTCGGAGAACGACGCCGTTGCCCTGCCCGGCGCTCTTCGGATCGGCACGGGGGGCGCGGGCGGCGGCGCAGCAGTGACCGCCGGGGCCGGGGCGGCGGGCGGTGGAGCGGCAGGCGCGGGCGGCGGCGTAGCAGTGACCGCCGGGGCCGGGGCGGCCGAACCGGCCGAACCGTCCGCG
>JAJYXS010000026.1:6415-8266 GCA_021801615.1 Actinomycetes bacterium | reverse complement strand
GAGGAGGCCGGCGAGCTCGGGCTCTACGACGGCACACGAGCCGACTATGCCGGAGCGCTGCGGGCGGCTCGCCGGCGTCGGGCCCGCCCGGCCACCGGCGAGTGACCTCGTGGCTCGTTATGCGGTGGTCCTCGACGCGTGCGTCCTCGTGCCCATCGCACTCGCCGACACGCTGCTCCGGCTCGCCGAACGCGATCTCTACCGGCCGCTTTGGTCCACTCGGATCGTCGCCGAGGCCATCGACACCATCGTCGAGATCCATCCCGAGATCCCACCCGAACGAGTCCGGGCCCGGTTCGCTGCCATGGACGGCGCCTTCGAGGACGCCTGCATCGAGGGATGGGAGACCCTGGAGCACACCGTGACGCTCCCCGACGCTGACGACCGCCACGTCGTCGCCGCCGCTATGGGCGGCCGGGCTGACGCCATCGTCACGGCAAACCTCGGCGACTATCCGATGGACGTGCTTGGCCCGCTCGGCATCGAGGTCGTCCACCCCGACGACTTCCTGCTCGACCAGCTCGACCTCGCCCCGAGGATCGTGCTCGACGTCGTCCGAGCGCAAGCTGCCCACACCCGCCAGCCTGCCCTGACGCCCGTCGACCTCATCGCTCGACTCGCCCGCTGCGGCGTGCCCGGCTTCGCCGACGAAGTCGGACGCCTGATCTGACCGGTATGTCGGAGCGCCGATATGGGCGGCCTCGACGGGCCTGCCCAGCGCAATTGGGCGCATCGGCACGGCGGTCAGTTCCGTCCTGGCAGCTGCTGAGGCAATCGCGGGCAGCCGGCGAGACATTCCACGCCCTGATCCCTTCCCCACTGGTCGCTACAAAACAGCGGCCTCGAGTACTTGGACCCCTGAGAACGTGGCTACTGGACGCTTACGCAGTCAACGGATGAACTTGATTCTGTGGAGCCCAACGCCGGGCTCGCCCTTGAGCCCGTAAGCGACGAACCTACGGAGTGAGGGACTTGTTGAGGTCGAGGTTGATCTTCGCTGCCTTCATCTCCTGGGCCAACTTGAGCTGCCAATCCTCGGCGAAGGACAGGTACAAGACACCGTCGATGTCCGACGGTCTCTCGACGCCCTCCTCGCACAGGGCGACGACTCCGCTCCTGCCCAGGAGACCCATAAACAGGCCGAGCTCCATGACCACATTCTGTCGGGCCCGTGGTCGGAGGCTCACCTTGTCGACCCCGCCGACGTCGTCTCCAGTGAGGAGGACGACGGCAAACCCGGCCTCGGCAGCGTGGTCTTCGAGCTTCTCAATGACGGTGCGGCCACGGTTCGACTGCTCGTGGAGGATCGTGGGCCGTCGCCCGGTGACGCGCTCGATGAAGTGCGCGACCTCGAGCTTGCGTACATCGTCGTGCCCGTGCACGACGAACACCGTCTGTCCCCTGGGCATCGTCGAGGTCCTCCCCGCTTCGGAACCGACTCGCGACGGTTCGTCGTAGAGATCAAGCCGGTTGGCTATCGAGACGAGCTTCTGCTTCTGGTGCTCGATGTCGTACCGGACCGATTGCAGTCGTCGCTGCGGGTCGGGCGAGCCGCCTGACATGAACATGACGGGCATGTATTCGTCCGCGAGCGCCGTCGTCGTGAAGAGGCGCTGGAGCAGCCTCTCGTTGTAGTCGTGCCACGTGCGGAAGTCGTTCTTGAGCTCATCGATCCCCTGCGCGGAGTTGACCGGGCGATCGAGCATCTGCTGACCGATCTCGATGCGCTCGTCGAGGCTCCGGCGTGCCTCGGCCCGAGCGACCTGCAGTCTTTGCTCCTCCGGCGGCGGACCACCCGCCGTCCGCTTTCGTGTCGCCATGGGTTCCCGTCCTCAGACCTAGATCGGATCA
>JAJYXS010000026.1:0-6405 GCA_021801615.1 Actinomycetes bacterium | reverse complement strand
CCGATCTCCCCGGCACCACGAACACCGACGAGCCAGCCCGGCCGGGCGCCCACTCAAGGCTGGACGATGATCGAGCCTAGCGGCATCGCTTCAACCAAGGCTGCTTGCCGACAGGAGTGCTTTCAAAGGCGCGCGTTGGTCGTCCGATCGTCCGGCTCACAGACTCCCGGACAGCCGACTCTCCGGAACCACCCCCGACGGGTGACACCGCTTAGCATCCACCATCGAGGTTCGGTCGGCTGGTATCGTTGCGGTTCTCCCTTTGTGTTTGTGCTCCTCTACGAGGTGAACTATGAGCGACGTATCGGTGTCGCCATCTGATCTCGCTGGGTCGTCCGGCGATTTTGTTGGTGACGTTCCTCAGCTGGCCCGAGCGGTTGATGTCCAAGGCGCTCAGTTCGCCTGGTTGCTCGGCGCCGGTGCATCGGCAATGTCGGATATTCCGACGGCGGGCGCTTTGATCCTGCGGTTCAAGCACGAGCTGTACTGCTCGGCACACCAACTCGACGTGCAGGACATCGACCCCGGCGACCCTCGCACCCGAGCGTCCATCGAGAGCTACTTCGACGGACGTAACGGCCTGCCCCCCCTCGGCGATCCCGAGGAGTACTCGATCGCCTTCGAGACCGCCTACCCGTCGGCAGAGCTACGGGCCGACTTCATCGCCGCACTGTGCCAAGGCCGGGGGCCGAACTACGGGCACTACGTGCTCGCCGCGCTTATGGCCGCCAGCCGCCTCCAGGTGGTCTTCACCACCAACTTCGATGACCTCGTCGAGGCCGGGGCGCATTCGCTCTTCGAGCTGGCTGCGATCAGTCCGCGCCTGTCGCTGGTGGTTGCCGGACTCGGCGAACCCGATATCGCCTCGCGGGCGCTGCAGAAGGGCTCGTTTCCTCTGATCGCCAAGCTCCACGGTGACTTCCGATCGGTCCGCCTCAAGAATTCCGTCGATGAGCTCGCATCGCAAGACGCCGAGATGCGACACGTGCTGCGCAGCGCCTGTGGACGGTTCGGTCTGATCGTTGCCGGCTACAGCGGTCGCGACGCGTCGATCATGGAGGTTCTGGTCGAGGCGCTCGACGACAAGGGCTCGTTCCCCACCGGCATCTACTGGTGTCACCGGCCGACCGACCCGCCTGCGCCCGAGGTGGTCGACCTTCTCACCGCAGCACGGAACGCTGGAAAGACCGCCTTCGCCGTCCCGGTCGACAACTTCATCGAGCTGACCGGCGCCGTCGAACGTGGCGTTCACCTCGCCGACAACCTTCGTAGATGTCTCAAGGAGAGGCGCCCGCCAGCGGCGCTGTTGCCCGCCCCGATGCCCGCTGGTCCGACTCGGCCTTTCCCCATTCTGCGCTTCAACGCGCTCCCCGTCCTGAGTCTGCCGAACCAGGTGCGGTGTCTGGACGAGCGGTCGCCATGCGAGCTGGCCGAGGTCCAGGGGGCGCTCCGCACCAACCGGGTCCGTGGCCTGGTTGCTCGTCGTTCGGGAGGCCAGCTGGTCGCCGTCGGGCACGAGCAGCAACTCGCCGAAGCACTTCGTCCCCTCGGGGTGAGCGTCAGCGACCGGACCGAGACCTTGGATTGGGACGCCGAGGTCACTGATCCTGCCGACTTGGGCTTGGCCCTCGACGCCCTCACGCTCGGGCTCGGACGGACCGAGGGTCTTCGCCACGTCCTGGCGCGCCGCGGCCACCAGGTGCGGGTGGCCGACCCCCAGGCGTCGTCGCTCGCTCGCCTCAAGTCGGCCTGCGGCGGCCCGCTCTCGGGAACGGTCCCCAAGACCTCACTGCTGTGGGCCGAGGCGGCCGGGTTGAGCATCGAGCGGCGAAACGGATCGTGGTGGTTGCTGGTCGTCCCGGAGATCTGGGTTTCGCCCCCCAAAGACCGCTTGGCCCAACGTGGCGAGCAGATGACGGCGGGGACCTTCATCCAGCAGAAGCGGGCCACCCGCTACAACCGGACGGCCAACGCGCTCCTCGACGCTTGGGTCCGTCTCCTGTGCGCCGGCGTCGGCTCGCGTCAGGTCAACACGTGGAACCTCGGGCCAGCAGAAGGCATCGACCCCATGTTCGAGATCGACGGGCACACGGCGTTCAGCAGGCCCTTCCAGGTCGCGGCGGTAACAAGGGGGTCTCATCGGTGAGCGCCGAGCTTCACGGCTACAGCGAGCTCGCCGAACCGGACCTGGCCTTCGACCCCACCGATCACTCGCAGGTCGCCGCCAATCCGCTCGTCGGCCTGAGCGCCCACGGCCCGTTCTCGGCACGGGCATTCGCCACGCCACCCACCACCATCCGCATAGCCCTACTCGGACCACACGACGACCTCCCTCGACTGCGCGAGCAGCTGAACGACCTCACCCGTCCCCACACGCCGCAGGAGCGACACGACTACCTCCCCGACTGGACAGGGTTCGAGCCCACCTTCAAGGCGAAGCTCCGGCCGGCAGAGCAATCGGCACAGATTCCGCTGCCAACGGACCTCGACAGCGACCTCGCGTCGGCGGCCAATCCTCGTGAGCACCTCGCCCAGGTACTCGCCGACGGCCTACGAAAGCTCGTCAGCCTCCGAGACCGCTTCGACGTCGTCGTCTTCTACCTCCCCCAGCGTTACGAGCCCTTCTTCGAGGACCACGACACCGGCTTCGACCTGCACGACACGGTCAAGGCAGTCGGGGCGCAGCTCGGGCTCACCACCCAGATCATCACTGACAGCGCGCTGACCTACCGATGCCGGGCCAGCGTGGCCTGGCGCCTCGGCACCGCGCTTTACGCCAAGGCCGGCGGCACCCCCTGGAAGCTGGCCACCCACAACAGCCCCCTCGACCCTGACACCGCCTACATCGGCCTCTCCTACGCCATCCGCTCCACGCAAGGGACGACCGGGTTCGTTACCTGCTGCAGCCAGGTCTTCGATTCAGACGGCGGCGGCATGGAATTCGTCGCCTACGACGTCGGGCAAGGAACCGACCTCCGCAACCCCTATCTCTCCCGAGAAGACATGCGACTCGTCATGTCCCGCAGCCTCGCCCTCTACCAAGACCGCCACGCCGGACGAAGTCCCAAACGGCTCGTCGTCCACAAGCAGAACCCATTCCAAGCCCAAGAGGTCGCCGGCTGCACCGACGCCTGGGGCGCCACCACGACGCTTTCGTGCATCAACATCACCCGACCTTCCTGGCGTGGCGTCACCCTCGACGCCGCTCGCGAACACGGCAAGCCCGCCCAGGCTGGCTACGCCGTCGCCCGAGGCACTGCGTTCCAGCTCGACGACCACTCTACGCTCCTATGGATCGCAGGTAACGCTCGCACCTCGACCCTAAACGGACAACGCAACTACTACCAAGGAGGAAAGGGAACCCCCCGACCCCTGCTGCTCACGAGAGACGCCGGAGCCGGCCCGCTCGAAGAGATCGCCTCCCAAGTGCTGGCCCTCAGCAAGATGGACTGGAACAACGACGCCCTCTACGACGGGCTGCCCTGCACCCTCCGGTACGCCCAGGTACTCGCCCGCACGATCAAGCACATGCCCGACCTGGCTCCCCGGCCATACGACTACCGACTGTTCATGTAACCGTGGTTGATCTCGTCCACCCCCGAACGCGCAACGCCTTCCGAGAGACCTGCAGCGACTACGCCGTCGTCCGTCAAATCTGCCAGGCCTTCGAGAATGAGCGCTTCCACCCTGCCCCCGACGACGACGCGCCTCAGGGCGGCTGGTACGGGCCAGGACAACGGCGAGGAACCTTCGACTGCTACACCTCCGGGATCGACTGGACGAATCCAAGTGAGGTCCGACGCCTCCTCAACGTGTTCGAGGAGATTCTCGGCTGGCTAAACGGCAACGACGAATACGGCGACAAACGCAAGGAGCAGTTGTCACGACACCTCGCTCGCGACGGCTACGAAGTCGATGACACTGGCCGCATACGGACTTCGATCCTTGTGGCCTCCAGCCTCGATCTCTCGGGACTTCGCGAGCCGGACGCCATTCTCGAACATCTCGAACGGATGTCCGGCGCGATGGACACCGACCCTGCTCTGGCAATCAGCGGCGCGAAGGCACTCATCGAAGCCACGACGAAGACTGTCCTCGAAGAACTCGGGGAGCCCTACGACCAACGGGCCGATGTCCCCGCTCTCGTCAAGGCAGCCCAGAAGGCCCTCCAGCTACACCCTGAGCTGCTGGCCCCCACCGCGAAGGGCGCCGAAGCGATCAAACGGGTCTTCTCGGGCCTGTCGCAGATCGCCGTCAGCATCGCCGAACTTCGCAACGAGTACGGCACCGATCACGGCCGCAGTCGCCCAACCTCGGGACTCGGACCGCGCCACGCCCACCTTGCCGTCGGCGCGGCCACCACTTATTGCCGGATGCTACTGGAGACGCTCGCCGCTCGCCGAGCCCGGACGTCTCACTGAACTGGAGTGGCTCGAAGATATATGGCGTGCCGGACTGGTTGAGTAGAAGCGTCCCGCCGAGCAGGCTGGTAGCCGCTGGGGTGGCTCGTTGGTCGATCAATCGGGCTCCAGCCCGGCTCGCAGTCCGGGCCCGCGTCACAGCCACGATCTACCCTGGTAGCAGGCACGGGGCAGCCCGGGTCCAGGATCGGCGCGCCGGCGCCCGCAGCAAGGAGACCGAACGATGAAGACGAGCCCGATCGCAGCCAGCAGACCTCGTCGGTCCGTCTGAGCGGGGTCGGCGCCCGGTGGACGTCTTCCAGCTACGCGACTCGGTCATCGACGACTACCAGGGCTTTATCCAGGGCTTTCTCCACATCCGTGACAAGCGGATCCGTGATGTCGTCGAGCAGACCCTGGCCGACGGGCTGCTCTGGCCCGAGCCGTGGCTGAGCCTCAACCCCAAGTTCACGGTCAGCGCCACCGTCGACGGGCTCGTGACCTCGGGCCTGCTGCACCCCGAGTGCGCCCGGGTGTTCCGCCTCGGCAAGGAGGCCGACCCGAGCGGTACCGGGTCGCCGCTCTCGCTCTACCGCCACCAAGTCGAGGCGATCGAGGCGGCTCGGGCGGGTGACAACTACGTCCTCACCACCGGGACCGGGTCCGGCAAGAGTCTGAGCTACATCGTCCCGATCGTCGACCGGGTCCTGCGGGAGGGGTCGGGCGGGCGTATCAAGGCGATCGTCGTCTACCCGATGAACGCCCTGGCGAACAGCCAGGAGGAGGAGCTGAAGAAGTTCCTCTCTGCCGGCTACCCCGACGGCAAGGGTCCCGTCACCTTCAAGCGCTACACCGGCCAGGAGCGCGACGAGGAACGCCAGGCGATCATCGCCGACCCGCCCGACATCCTGCTCACGAACTACGTGATGTTGGAGCTCATCCTCACCCGGACCGACGAGCGCCAGCTCATCGCGCAGGCCCAGGATCTCCGCTTCCTGGTCCTCGACGAGCTGCACACCTACCGGGGCAGACAGGGCGCTGATGTCGCACTGTTGTGCCGCAGGGTCCGCGACGCGTGCAACGCCGAGCGCCTGCAGTGCGTCGGCACCTCCGCCACCCTCGCCGGTGAGGGCAGCCTCCAAGAGCAGCGCGAGGAGGTGGCGGAGGTCGCGGGCCACCTCTTCGGGGCGGTGGTCCGGCCCGACCGAGTGATCGGCGAGACCCTCGAACGTGCGACCCGGCCGCCCGAGGCCACCCCCGACTTCACGTCACGTCTCGCCGCCGCGGTCGACAACCCGACCGTCTACGGCCCCGGCGACTACGAGGCGTTCGCCACCGACCCGCTCACCCGCTGGGTCGAGTCCACCATCGGGCTCGCCGAGACCGACGGCCGGCTGGTACGTGCCGAGCCACGCACCCTCGGCGGCGAGGAGGGGATCGCTGCCGAGCTCGCCAAGGCGACCGGTGCGTCGCCTGACGAGGCTGCCGCGGCGCTACGCGCCGCGCTCATCGCCGGCAGCCAGGTCCTCGACCCGGCGACCGGTCGACCGCTGTTCGCGTTCAAGCTGCACCAGTTCGTCTCTCGGGGATCGAGCGCGTACGCGACCATCGAGCCCGAGGACGAGCGTGTCGTCACGCTCACCGAGCAGCAGTACTCCCCTGGGGATCGCACCAAGCGCCTCTACCCGCTGGCGTTCTGCCGGGACGGCGGTCAGGAGTACTTCGTCGTCGAACGGGTGAGCGACAAAGACGGCGACCGGCTCGTGCCCCGCGACCTCGGCGACACCGACGACCTCGACGGAGAGCGGACCCTCGGGTTCCTCTACGCCTCGACGACCGACCCGTGGCCCGACGATGTGACCGCCGAGCTCGACCGGCTGCCCTCTGACTGGGTCGAAGAGGACCGTCACGGCAATCCCCGGATCCGAAAGGACGTCACCAAGCACCTCCCGCAGGCTCTCTGGGTGACCCCCGACGGTGCGGTGCACCCAGGATCGGCGCCCGG
>JAJYXS010000143.1 GCA_021801615.1 Actinomycetes bacterium | reverse complement strand
AAGGGGACCTATCGGCACACCACTTGCATCTGCTATGCCATACGAGTACCAACCGTCAGTTCCAAGCGGTCGGGTCTCCACCGATCCCAGGGTGGCCCATTTCCCGCAGTATGGAGAGCACTTCGAGTCGCGTTCGTACATCAACATTTGTGCGGGGACCTATGCGGATGGCTCGAACACAATCGTAAGTCCCGTGGGCCAGTGGGGCGGGAGCGTGCTCCGAGTCACGTCCGCTTCCATTGGTGCTGGGAAGCTTGGCATGACGCTTGTCGCTCTCGAGAACGCGGTCGGTTACCGCTTCGAGATGGGCGGGGAAGGAACTGGCTCGCTGAACGACGGTCTGATCATTCCCGTCAACGAAATGCTCACAAGTAGCAATGTTGCCGGCTTGGATAATCTCTCTGCACTGATGACGAAGGGTCATGTGACGTGCCTTCAGGCGATGCGTCCCGTCCTCGGCTCTGTGCATCAAATCGTGCAGACCACAAGGGGCTTCCGGTTGGGTGAGTCGGTCGCGGAGTTGAAGAGAGCTTACGGGTCGGCGCTCCGGAGTCTCGGACCCGGAGTGGATCTGTATGGCGGGTACCTGGTGAAAGAGCAGCGGGGCAACCTTCAGTTTTCCACAGTCGACGTTCAGGAAGACGTCCTCAGCGTTCACGTTGGCAATGGCGCAGGCTGTTGAGCGTGAAAGTGTCCCCTGCATCGCATGTCAACGGTCTTCAGGACTGGATCGGCGCTATGCCTCGAGGATCGAGCGCCTGGGCATTGGGACCCCTCTCCGGAGCTCGTGCCCGGCGACGGCCGCGGTGCAGGTCCGGCGCATGTCGGAAGCACGGTCAAGTCAGGCAGCTGACTGTGAACGGTGGGAGCGGTGGAGGCTGAGCTGCCGCCACGCCCGCCACCCGGTCCACGACCCCCGCCTCCGGCCGAAGCCCACGCCCGCCACCCAGCCCCAAGACTTCCGCAACGAGCCGAAGCGCACGCCCGCCGCCCGGTCCACGACACCCACCACCCGGCCCCACGAGCCTCGCCTCCCCGCCGAAAATCCGCGGCACTCGGCCGTGGCTTTGGTAGCGTGTCGCGGTGCAACTCCACCCTCGACCGCTTCGACGCGCCCGGAGTGCTCTGGGCCCGCGAAATGGGCAGAATGCCGAAGCCTCCCAGGCGCACCCGGCACGCACGCACGCGCCGAGCACCTCCACGACCTCGAGCGAGTGGGCACGCGCATGAGCAAGTTCGTCTTCGTCACCGGCGGCGTCTCCAGCTCGCTCGGCAAGGGGCTCACGGCCTCGTCGCTCGGCCGCCTCCTCAAGTGCCGAGGCCTGAAGGTCACGATGTGCAAGCTCGACCCCTACATCAACGTCGACCCTGGCACGATGAACCCCGGCGAGCACGGCGAGGTCTTCGTCACCGAGGACGGGGGGGAGACGGACTTGGACCTCGGCCACTACGAGCGGTTCATCGACGAGAACCTGAACCGGAACTCGAACACCACGACCGGCTCGATCTACTCGGCCGTGATCTCCAAGGAGCGGCGAGGGGACTACCTGGGCAAGACGGTCCAGGTGATCCCGCATGTGACCGACGAGATCAAGGACCGGGTGCTGCGTCTCGCCCGCGAGGACGTCGACGTCGTGATCGTGGAGATCGGGGGCACCGTCGGCGACATCGAGATCGTGCCGTTCGTGGAGGCGATCCGGCAGTTCCGTCGTGACGTCGGACGCCAGAACGTCTGCTACGTCCACCTCACGCTCGTGCCCTACCTCGCCTTCCCTGGGGAGCAGAAGACGAAGCCCACGCAGCACTCGGTCACCGAGCTGCGGAGCCGAGGTATCCAGCCGGACGTGATCGTCTGCCGCAGCGACAAGGACATCTCCGACACGCTGAAGCGAAAGATCTCGCTCCTTTGCGACGTCCCGATCGAGGCGGTGATCTCCGCGGTGGACGCGGACAGCATCTACGAGATCCCGCTCGTGCTCCACGAAGAAGGGCTCGACGCGGTGGTCTGCGGGACGCTCGGACTGGACCCCGCCGAGCATCCGATCGCGCTCGGCGGCTGGGAGCAGCTCGTCCGCCGGGTGCGGACCGCCGAGCAGCAGGTGCGCATCGGGATCGTGGGGAAGTACGTGAACCTGCCGGATGCGTACCTGTCGGTGGTCGAGGCGCTCCGCCACGCAGGCTTCCACCACGGGGTCCAGGTCCAGCTCGATTGGATCGACGCGGAGATGGTGCCCGATCTCTTGCCCGGAGATCGGCTGCACGACCTCGACGGCATCGTGATCCCCGGCGGCTTCGGGGAGCGCGGGATCGAGGGCATGGTCTCCGCGGCGACGTACGCTCGGGAGCACGGCATCCCGTGCCTTGGACTTTGCCTCGGGCTGCAGGTGATGGTGGTCGAGGTGGCGCGTCGGCTGGCCGGGCTCGATGGCGCGAACTCCCGCGAGTTCGACTCCTGCACGCCGCACCCGGTGATCGACCTCATGCCGGACCAGGCCGACGTCGTCGACAAGGGCGGCACGATGCGGCTCGGGTCCTACCCGGCGATGCTGGCGGCAGGGTCGCAGGTCGCCGAGATCTACGGGGCAGTGGCCGTGACCGAGCGGCACCGGCACCGTTACGAGGTGAACAACCGCTACCGCGCTCGCCTCGAGGCCGCCGGACTCCGCTGCTCGGGGACCTCCCCGGACGATCGGCTCGTGGAGTTCGTCGAGCTGCCCGGCCACCCGTACTGGATCGGGACGCAGGCCCACCCTGAGTTCAAGAGCCGGCCGGACCGGCCGCACCCCCTCTTCCGGGAGCTCGTCGCGGCGGCGATCGACCGTGCCGAAGGGCGCGAGCCTCGGCTCATCGACGTCGGCGACCTCGACCGTGTCGGTTGAGCCTCTCGCCGGCGACGACCCGCTGCAGGGCTTCCGTCCACTCGCGGAGCGTTCACGCTTCGAGGGGCACGTCTTCAAGGTGCGCACGGTGACCTTCACCGACCCGGACGGACAGGAGTTCGAGCGCGACGTCGTGCGCCATCCCGGCGCGGTGTCGATCGTCCCGGCTCATGAGGACGGCACGGTGACTCTTGTCCGCCAGGTGCGGGTCGCCGTCGGCGCGGCGGTCCTCGAGTCTCCTGCCGGGACCTGCGACGTCGTCGGCGAGAACCCCGAGACGACCGCCCGGCGCGAGCTCGAAGAGGAGGTGGGGCTGCGCGCCGGTCGCATCGAGCGGCTCGGCGCCGTCTACAACTCGCCCGGCTACACGGACCAGCGGACGATCGTGTACCTCGCGACGGGCGTCGTGCCGTGCGAGCGCCGTCCCTTCGGGGTGGAGGAGCGGTGGATGTCCACCGAGCGGATCGCGCTCGGCGAGGTCGAGCAGCTCGTCGCCACCGGCAGGCTCCTTGACGCGACGACGATCGTCGGCCTCCTTCTGGCCAGGCACGCGCTCGGCGTGCGAGGACATGCTCCCGTCGACCGGTGAACCGGTGAACTGGTGAACCGGTGAACCGGTGAGCGTGTTCGGTGCCCCTCTGAGCCGGTGAACTGGTGAGCGTGTTGGGTGCCCCCCTGAGCCGGGTGGCAGAGGAGTACCTGTCGTGGCTGTCGGTCGAGCGTGGGTGCTCGGCCAACACGCTCTCCGCGTACCGGCGCGATCTCGTCCACTACGAAGCGGCCCTCGCAGCGCTGGGGCGCACCCCGCTGGACGCTGGTGAAGAGGACGTCGAGCGGTACGTCGCGCAGTTGCGCTTCGCAGGGCAGAGCCCGGCGTCCGTCGCACGTGCTGTGTCGTCGCTGCGCGGTCTCCACCGGTTCCTCGTCGACGAAGGGAGCGCGGTCCACGATCCGACGGCCGATCTCGAGGCGGGGCGCCTGCCTGCGCGCCTGCCCAAAGCCCTCCCCGAGGAGGACGTCACGCGCGTGCTGGAAGGGATCGCCGGGGAAGACCCGATCGCCCGGCGCGATCGTGCGCTGCTCGAGCTCCTCTACGGCACCGGCGCGCGCGTGTCGGAGGCCGTCGGGTTGAACCTCACCGACCTTGCCGGAGGCGATGGGCTCGTACGCCTCTACGGCAAAGGCGCCAAGGAGCGCCTGGTGCCCCTCGGGAGCCACGCGACGCGTGCGCTCACTCGTTGGCTCGCCCCCGGCGGGCGAGACCTGCTCACCCCGGAGCGGTGGCGGCACAAGGGTGACGCAGAGGCCGTCTTCTTGAACACGCGTGGGAGCCGGCTCTCGCGTCAGAGTGCTTTCGCCGTCGTGCAGGCTCGGGGGGCGGCGGCGGGCGTCGAGCTCGCGCCGCATGCATTGCGGCACTCGTGCGCGACCCACATGCTCGCCCACGGAGCCGATGTGCGGGTCGTCCAGGAGCTGCTCGGGCACGCGTCCGTGACGACGACGCAGCTCTACACGAAGGTGACGAGCGATCACCTGCGTGCCGCCTACGAGGCTGCGCACCCTCGCGCGGGCGAGCCAGGGGACCGTCGCCGGGACACCCGGGGGGCGAGGTCGCAGCCAAGCACGGACCGTGCGTCCCCCGGGAGGCGAGGCGCTACCGCCGCTCCGGACGTCTAGGCTCTCGCCATGGCCAGTGACGCGCCCGCCGGCACGGACGTCGACTACCGCGGGCTCCTCGAAGCCGAGCGGGAGGACCTGCGCGCCCAGCTCGCCGAGCTGGGCTTCGGCGAGTCGGGTGGTCTCAAGTACGACCCGAATTTCGCCGACAGCAGCCAGGTGACCGCCGAACGCGGGGAGGTCGAGGCCCTCGCCGGCCAGCTTCGGGACGCCCTCGAAGAGGTGGAGGCGGCCATCGACCGCCTCGAGAAGGGCACCTACGGCATCTGCGAGGTGTGCGGTCAACCGATCTCGCCGGCGCGTCTCGAGGCGAAGCCGGCGGCACGCCGCTGCATCGCCTGCGCGTCGCGCCAGTAGCACCGTGAGCGCCGAGCAGCCCCCGGTGCCCGGGGAGGACTCTCCGCCGCGTCCCGGCTCCGAGCAACGCCGGTTCGATCCCGACTCCTACCCGCCGCCGTACCCGCTTCCGGGCTCCCCACCGTCGTACCCCCCACCGCCGCACCCCCCACCGCGGTACCCGCCTCCGGGCCCCCCACCGCCGCCGTACCCGCCGCCGGGTTACCCGCCTCCGGGCCCCCCGCCGCCGTACCCGCCTCCGGGTTACCCGCCGCCCGGCTACCTCCCGCCTGGCTCTCTGTCGAATGGGCAGTCTCGGCAGGGGTCTGGCCCGCAGCGCCAGCACGCCTGGCGCACACCGTACGGCTCGCAGCCGCCGAACGGCGCCGGGCCGCCTCGCGCGGCGCGGTCGGGCAGCCAGCGATCCCTCATCTGGCTGATCGTGATCGTCGCCGTGGTTGCGATCCTCGTGCGCAGCCACCACCTCACATCGACGGAGGTCATCCTCTTCTGCGTCCTCATCCCGTCGGTCATCCTCCACGAGATCGCGCACGGCGTGGTGGCGCTGGCCTTCGGAGACGACACGGCGAAGCGGGCAGGACGCATCACGTTGAACCCGCTGCGACACGTCACACCGTTCGGCACGATCATCGTGCCGATCATCACGGTGATCGCGGGCCTCGGCTGGTTCGGGTGGGCGAAGCCCGTGCCCGTCAACGTCTCGAAGCTCCGCCACCCTCGCAACGAGGGCGTCCTCGTCGCCCTCGCAGGTCCCCTCACCAACGTCCTCATCGCGGCGATCTGCGGCGTCGCGTTCTACTTCCTCTTCGTGGCCGGCACGAACGGCTTCGTCCAGGTCACACTCGGAGCCCGCATCCTGTTCTACGCAGGCTTCATCAACCTCTGGGTCGCCTGCTTCAACATGGTCCCCGTCCCGCCCCTCGACGGCTCGGCGCTGGTCGAGCGGCTGCTTCCGGCGTCGTGGTGGCCCGGGTACCTCCGGATCCGTCCGTACGGGATGCTCATCATCTTCGGTGCCCTCGTGCTCATGTCGTTCGCGCACGCGAGCCCGTTGCAGTGGGTGGTCACACATCTGCTCACCTGGTGGATCCACGTGCTCCACGCCTGACGACGCGCGACGCTCCACGCCTGACGACGCGCGACGCTCGACCCTGCTCCGCGATGGCCCGCACCCCGCCCGCACCAGGGCGCCAGCCTGCCGGCACCGTCAGGCTGTCAGGAGAGCAGCCCGATCGCTTCCGCCGCCCGCGCGTAGGTGACCGACGCGATGTCGTGCGCCCGTGCCGCCCCCGCTCGCAACACGGCTTCCACCTCCCCTGGCTCTGAGGCGAGCGCCGCAGCGCGTTCGCGCACCGGGCGGAGCATCTCCACGAGGGCTTCCGCGAGGTCGCGCTTGAGGTCTCCGTACCGGGAGTACCCCGCGGCCACCTCGTCCACCTTGCGCCCGGTCGCCACCGCCATGAGCGAGAGGAGATTGGCGAGCCCGGGTTTCTCGTCGGGGGCGTAGCGCATCTCCCCGTCGGTGTCGGTGACGGCTTTCTTCACCTTCCGGGTGATCTCGGAGGGTTCGTCCAGGACGTTGATCGTGCCGAGGGGCGAGTCGATGGTCTTCGACATCTTGCGCTCGGGGTGCTGCAGGTCCATGACGCGCGCGCCCACCTCGGGGACTGCGGCCTCGGGGACGACGAAGGTCTCGCCGTAGCGGTTGTTGAACCGTTGCGCGAGCTCCCGCGTGAGCTCCAGGTGCTGGCGCTGGTCGTCACCGACTGGGACCCGCTGCGCCTGGTAGAGGAGGATGTCGGCGGCCATGAGCACCGGGTAGGTGAAGAGGCCGACTCGGACGGCCTCTTGGCCGTGTGCCTTCGCCTTGAACTGCGTCATGCGGCGCAGCTCGCCCATCGTCGCGGTGCACTCGAGGAGCCAGGTGAGGCGGGTGTGCTCGGGGACGTGGCTCTGGACGAAGATCGTCGAGACCTCCGGGTCGAGACCGACGGCGAGGAGGTTCAGCGCAGCGTCGAAGCTCTTCTGCCGGAGGTACGCGGGGTCGATCTCCTCGGTGAGCGCGTGGAGGTCGACCACGCAGTAGAACGCGTCGTGCCCCTCCTGGTCGGCGACCCACTGGCGGAACGCGCCGATGTAGTTGCCGAGGTGGAAGTCGCCGGAGGGCTTGACGCCCGAGAAGACGCGCTGCATGGCGTGCCATGGTAAGGCGCGCGCGGATGGGTGCCGCCACGACCGCGTGCGCCGTCGCCCGCACTGCCCTCGCTCCTGCCCCCTACTCGATCCGCGTGCACCAACCGGCCCGTCCACCGACCGGCCCGTGCACCAACCGGCCCGTCCACCGACCGGCCCGTCCACCGACCGGCCCGTCCACCGATCGCGCCATACACCGATCGCGCGCAGCCGAGGGCTAACGTCCAGGAGGTGGCCACCGTCGCCGCACCGCCGCCGCTCGACGCCCTCTCCGGGTCCGCGCCGCACGTCGCGACCCCTGTGTTCGCTGGGCCGATCGACCTGCTGGTGCACCTGGTGAACACCCACGAGGTGGACGTCTTGGAGGTCCCGCTCGCCCCGGTGGTGGACGGCTTCGTCGAGGTGCTGCAGCAGCGCCCCGAGACGGTGTCGTTGGACGCACGCTCGCAGTTCCTGCTCATGGCTGCGATCCTGGTTGAGATCAAGTCGCAACGCCTCCTCCCCGGTCGTGACGACGTGGAGGAGGACGAGGAGCTCGAAGGCTGGGAGGAACGCGACCTGCTGTTGGCGCGCCTCCTCGAGTGTCGCGCGTACGCCGCGGCGGCGGACGCGTTCGTGGCGCTCTCGGAACAGGCCTCCCGCTCGTTCCCTCGGGAGGTCGGGCTCGACGACGGTTTCGTCGTCCATGCCCCGGACCTGCTCGAAGGGGTCACCCCGGAAAGGCTCGCCCAGGCGTTCCTGCGGGCCACTGCCGAGCGGCCCGTGCCAAGGGTCGACCTCTCGCACGTCACGGTGGACACGGTCACGGTGTCCGAGACCGTCCAGTCGCTCGCCAGGACGCTTCCCGGCCGCGGCAGGGTGTCCTTTCGCGAGCTCACCGCGCACCTCGCTGCTCGGATCGAGGTGATCGTGCACTTCCTCGCGGTGCTCGAACTGTGCAAGCTCGGCAAGGTGCTGATCGGCCAGGCCGAGCGCTTCGGCGACCTGGAGGTCGAGTGGGTGGGGGAGGACCGTCCGCTCGTCCAGGCGTTGATCGGCGCCGATGAGTACCGGGGATAGTGATGGTCGCTGCACGGACATGGGTGACGACGCCATGGTCCCGGGGCACCACGACCGGCACGAGCACCACGACGGGCACGAGCACCGCGACCGGCACGAGCACGAGCGCACGCACGAAGCAGATCACGAGCGCACGCACGAAGACGAGCGCTCGCACGAGCACGCGGCT
>JAJYXS010000133.1 GCA_021801615.1 Actinomycetes bacterium | reverse complement strand
ATGTTCTCCGCGCCACATTCCTCCTTGGTCACGAGGAGCTTCGTGAGCGCGGCATCGCGGTGTCCTGCCAGGTCGACCCACTCGTACTCCTCGAGCTTGCGTACCAACTTGTGTCTAGGCATTCTTCCTTCTCTCCCTCGGGCTCCGCTGCGAACTGCGCGGCTCTACACTGCCGCTCGGTGCTGCGAGTGGCCGGACTGCCTGTCCGTACCCCTGTCCGTACCCCTGTCCGTACCCCGGCGGGTGGCTCGACCTGCAGCGATCACGGCCGGGTCCGCGGCCGCCGCCATCATTGCGCGCTGAGCCTTCGGCGCACCACGACCGTGCGCGCGTCGGTCATGTCCTGCACGGCGTAGCGCGGCCCCTCGAGCCCGTAGCCGCTGTCACGGCGGCCGCCGTAGGGCATCAGGTCCGCGTGGTAGCTCGACGTGTCGTTGACCATCACGCCTCCGACGTCGAGATGCTCGGCCGCCCAGAGTGCTCGGTCGATGTCCTTCGTGAAGATCCCCGCCTGCAGCCCGTAGCGAGTGGCGTTGGCCAGCTCGATCGCCGCGGCGAAGTCCGGGACGCCGCGCATCGCGACCACCGGTGCGAAGATCTCCTCGCTCATGATCTCGGAGTCCTCGGGGACGTCGGCGAGAAGCGTCGGCTCGAGCACCGACCCGCTGCCGTCGCCACCTGCGACCCGGCGGGCACCCGAGCGGAGCGCCTGGTCCACCATCCGTGCCGCTCGGGCCCGCTCGCCGCTCGAGATCATCGGCCCGACCTGCGTCCCTTGCTGATGGGGGTCGCCGACCTGCAAGGCCTTGACCCTCTCGGCGAGCATCTCTTCGAGCTCGTCTGCGACCGCGGCGACCACGAGCAGGCGCTGGACGGAGGTGCACACCTGGCCGGCCTTGCGGTAGCCGCCACGCACGATGAGATCGGCCGCGCTCGCGAGGTCGGCGTCCTCGCAGACGATGGTGGCGCAGTTGCCGCCGAGCTCCAGGTGGGTCTTCGCGATCCCGGAGCGTTGCTTCACGAGCAGCCCGACCTGCGTGGAGCCGGTGAAGGTGAAGTAGCGGACCCGGGGATCCTCGACGAGCGACTGTCCGGTCGTCGAGCCTGGACCGACGACGAGGCCGAGGTACTCACCTGGCAGCCCCGCATCGAGCAGCGCTTCGCAGAGGTGGATCGAAGACAGCGGCGTGGACGCCGCCGGCTTCAACACCACCGCGTTGCCGGCGGCGATCGCCGGCCCGATCTTGTGCGCGACGGTGTTCAGCGGCGCGTTGAAGGGCGCGATCGCCCCTACCACACCCACCGGGACGCGCATGGTGAAGCAGATCCGGTCTCCTGCGCCGGGTGCAGCACTGACTGGGACGACCTCGCCGGACAGGCGGAGCGCCTCTGCAGCGCACAAGGTGAGCGTCTCCATGGTGCGCTCCAGCTCGGTCTCGGCGTCCGCAAGGGTGAACCCGGTCTCTGCGACGTAGTCCTCGACCACCCGGGCGCGAGCAGCTGCCAGGTTCTGGGCCGCGCGGCTCAGAACGGCGCTTCGTTGCCGGGGGTCGAGCGGACCGTGTGCCACCGCGGCTGCTGCGACGTCGACAGCGTGCGCAACGTGATCAGGCGATGCGACTGCGACCTCGCTCACCGGCTCGCCGTCGTACTTGTCGCGCACGACGAGGCGGTCGCCGTCCTCCAACCATTTCCCTCCGATGAGCAAGCCGCTCGCTTTCGCCATGTCCTTCCTCGTTTCGCCTCGCTTTCACGGACACGGCCTTTTGCTGTGTCGTTGCTGTGTCGCGAGGCGGAAATTCTTGGCAGCTGCGATCCTCGTCACGATCTTGACTTCGCCCGACCATGGTCACATACTGTCGTGGTGAGCGCAAGCCCATTGCGTGATACGCAACGATCTCCGACCCACGACGGACGTGCGCGAGACCTGCAGGCAGCCGCCGTCGGCCGACGCGGGGCAGCGATCATCACCGAGTACCTCATCGAAGAGGGCGTCCCCTTCGTGTTCACGCTCTGCGGCCATGGCAACGTCGGCATGCTCGATGCCCTCTTCGACCACCAGGACGAGATCTCGGTCGTCTCCGTGCACCACGAGGCAGCCGCCGGCTTCATGGCGGACGCGTACTTCAGAGTGGCGAAGAGGCCGGCGGCCACGCTGACGTCGTGCGGGCCGGGATCCGCCAATCTTCCGATCGCGATGGCGAACGCGCTGATGGACTCCTCTGCGTTTCTCGCCATCACGGGCAACGTGCCGTCGGTGCAGTTCAACCGAGCGGCGTTCCAGGAGTCCGGTTACCATTTCCAGGCCGACTTCCCCAGTGTGGTCAGGCCCTACGTCAAGCGTTCGTTCCAGGCGACGCGTGTAGAGCAGCTACCCGTGGCGCTCCGGGAGAGCTTCGTCGCGATGACGACGGGCGCACCGGGACCGGTGCACCTCGACGTTCCCCTGGACGTCTTCGTCGAAGAACTGTCCAGCGACTCTGCAAAGGACCTCTGGCACCCGACCGTCTCGCCGCGTGCCGCGGTGGCGGCCGAGGACCTCGCAGGCATCGTCGAGATTCTCCTCGACGCGTCGCGTCCGCTGCTCCTGGTGGGGAGGGCGGTCGAGGCCTGCGACGCCAGCACCCTCGTCGCCGAGCTCGTCGCGGAGCTGGGGATCCCGGTCGCCTGGACCCCGGATGGGAAGGGATGTGCCGACCCCCGTCTCGAGACGAGCCTGGGGGAGACGGGCAGGAACGGGACGACCGCCGCCAACCGGGCCGCTGCGGCGGCCGACGTGATCATCGCGGTAGGGGCCAGCTTCGACGATCGAGCCACCAGCTCGTGGCTTCCTGGCGTCACCTTTTCCATCCCTCCGACCCACCTCGTGCAGGTGGCGCTGGACGCGAGGGAGCTCGGGCGCAATTTCCGGCCGTCCATCGGCGTCGTGGCGCACCCGGCGACCTTCTTGAGCCAGCTGCGCGAGGCGCTGCGCGCCGCGCAGGACCCCGGGCCGAGCGCGACGATCGCGAGCGGCACCGGCTCGGGCGCCCGCGGATCGACCGGGACCGTGGCGCGCCTGTTCACTGCGTGGGCACCATGGCGGCGACAGGTCGCAGTCTGGAAGGCCGAGTGGGAGGCCTATCTCCGCTCGGGCGGGGATCCCGGCGTCCAGCCGATCAGGCCGGCACGCCTGCTGTCCGAGCTGAGGAGGGCGCTTCCCGACGAGGGGATCCTCGTGTGCGACGTGGGGCTCCACCACAACTGGGTCGTCCAGCGCTGGCCAGCGCACCGGCCCGGCTCGCTCGTCCACAGCTGGGGGTTCGGCGCCATGGGCTTCGGTGTCGCCGGTGCCGTGGGCGCGAAACTGGCCGCGCCGACACGCCCGGTGGTCGCGATCGTCGGGGACGGCTGCTTCCTGATGGGCCCCGGGCCGGTCGCGACCGCCGTCGAGTACGGCATCCCCGTCGTGTGGGTGATCTGGAACAACCGGGGGTTCCTGTCGATCCGCGACATCCAGCGCGGCTATTTCGGCCCAGGTCGCACGCTCGCGACGGAGTTCTTGAAGCCCACAGGGGATCTCTACTCGGCCGACTACGGGGCGATGGCGCGCGCCATGGGCGCAGGGGCGACCACGGTCCAAGACCCCGGCGACCTTGGGGACGCGCTCTCCAGCGCGATCGCAGCGGAGCGACCCTGGGTGCTCGACGTCGCTGTTGCGCGCGACGAGGCGCCGTTCGCGAGCGGGAGCTGGGAGCTGCCGCCGCTCCCATACCCGGTTCCCTCGCCTCTCGCGTCGGCGTCGAGGCTGCCGGAGCCCTCCGGCGTCATGGCTCCGGAGCCCACGTCGAGACCTGTCCCGCGCGCAGAGAAGAGCGCGGGTTGACCACGAGCAAAGGGGTGAGCTGGGAAATGGACGGAACGACCGACGGGCACGCGACACCAGCGCGCATCGGCTGGGGGATCGTGGGGACGGGCGGCTGGGCGGACCACACGTTCGCCCCAGCCGTGCTGAACGGCGGGGGAGCGCTGATCGGTGCTGCAGGAAGCTCTCTCGAGAAGTCCGAGGCCTTCGCTGGACGCCACGCTGCACCACGGGCCTACCGCGACGTCGACGAGCTCCTCGCCGACGACGACGTGCAGGCCGTGTGGGTCGCTTCGCCGACGGACTTGCACTGCGACCATGCGCTTCGAGCGCTCGAGGCCGGCAAGCACGTGCTCGTCGAGAAGCCGATGGCGACGTCGCTCGCCGACGCGGAGCGCATGGCGTCGGCTGCGAAGCGGGCTCAGGTGACCACTGCTGTCGGCTTCCAGCACCGGTTCAACCCGTCGCATCGGCGTCTCGAGGAGCTCGCGTCCTCCGGCGAGCTCGGTGACCTCGTCTACGTCCGCCTCCAGCAGTTCATCAAGTCCGAGGGGCTCCCGACCGACTGGCGCAGGGACCCGGCGCGCAGCGGCGGCTGGGCGATCAACGATCTGGGCACTCACGTCCTCGACCTCCTGCGGTTCATCGTCGGCGACGTGGAAGCGATCGGCGGGGGCCTCGCCGCCGCACAGTTCGACCTCCCGGTGGACGACCTCGCGGTCGCGCTGCTGCGGTTCGAGAGCGCGAACGGCAAGCCGGCATTCGGCGTCGTCGAGGTGTCGACCACCGTGCCGGGTGGTGGGAGCGTCATGGAGCTCGACGGCACCCAGGGGGTCGCAACGCTGACCGGCAGCTGGCCGGGCGGGGGCACGCTGCGAGCACGCGGCACGGAGGTTGCCTACGAAGTCGTCGACACCTACGCAGCCCAGGTACGGGCCTTCGGCGCCTCGGTCTCCCAAGGGTCGAAGTACGTGGGCGCGAGCTGGGACGACGGGCTCGCAAATGTCCGGCTGGTCGAAGACCTGAACCGCCTGGCCGCGGTGCTCGTAGGGACGAGGGACCCCGCAGCGTGATCCGACGATCGCTTTACGAAGGTGCGGCCCGGCCAGCGGCGGTCGCAGCCATCATCTTCGTCCTCGGCGCGATCCTCTACCCGCGATCGCTCACGGTGTTCGATCTCAACGCCGTCGTGAGCAGCGCGACGCCCATCGTGCTCTTGGCGCTCGGCATGTCCTTCGTGCTGCTCGCAGGGGAGATCGACCTCTCCGTCGGCTCGACGATGTCCCTTACCTCGATCATGCTCGCCACCTGGATGGGAGGGCGGAGCGGCCGGGTGGCACCCACGATCCTCCTCGCTCTCGCCGTCTGCGCGGGCGTCGGTCTGGTGAACGGGCTCCTGACGGTCGTCGCACGCATCCCATCGTTCATCGTCACGCTCTCGACGCTCTTCGTGATCGCCGGGCTGAACCTGCTGTGGACCAACGGCTCACCGCCGAACAACCTCGCCCCCACATTCCCCACATTGGCGATCGCCTCGAAGTGGCTGCTCTCGACCGGGCTCGTCGTGATCGTGGTCGCGACGCTGTTCGCGACGGGCGTCTTGAACCGGACGACCTTCGGCGGTTCCTTGTACCTCATCGGAGCGAACCGCCGGGCAGCCCACAACACGGGGGTGTTCATCGGCCGCTCCGTGGTCGTGGCGTTCGTCGTGTCCTCGCTCTGCGCGGGGCTGGCTGGGGTGTACGCGACCTCCTACGCGGGCTCCGGGCAGACGTCGCTTGGCGCAGGCATGGAGCTCACCGCGATCGCGGCAGCGGTGATCGGGGGAGTGAGCCTGTTCGGCGGCAAGGGGACGGCCGCCGGCGCCTGCATGGGCGCGCTGATCCTCGCGCTCCTCTTCAACCTGCTGCTGCTGGCCGGCGCGTCCTCGGACGTCCAGCCTGTGGTGACCGGGATCGTCCTTCTGCTGGGCTCCCTGGCGTACAACCGCGGAGCTGGGAGCGGAGGGGGTGCCAATTGGGTGAGGAGCCTGCAAGGCGCGGTCATGGCGGCGCTCAGGTCGAAGGGAGGTGCCGGCGCCGCCGGTGCCGGGAAGCGAGCGGCAGACCCAAGCGCGCACGTGCAGGAGGCGCCAAGTGGTCGTGGTCGGCAGGTGCCTGTCAGGTCCGGCCACACGAGCCCGCGCGACGTGCACCACCAGTCCGCCGTCGACCAGTCCGCTGTCGCGGTCAGGACTCCGCCCAGCGCAGGTTCCGTGTTGCAAACCAAATAGCTCGGTAGCTCGCACCAGCGAGATCGGCAGAAACAACAGAAGAAAGAGGGGAGATACAAGAAATGACACGATCAATCATGAGGGTCCGAAAAGGGTCCAAGTGGCGTCGCACGCCGAAGTGGGCGACGGCGCTCGCCGCGTTGCTCCTGGGCTTGGCGTGGGCAGGCGGCGGTGTGGCATCGGCGACGACGCACGGAGGGCACAAGGCCGCGCAGCCCAAGATCACACTTCCGAAGGAACCGTTCCTCGGCGTGACCGTCAACACGTCGAAGTTCAAGAAGAAGCCGCCGTACACGATCGCGTTCGCAGACGCGGGCCTCACAAACTCCTTCCTCGTGATGGAGTACGCGGAATTCAAGTGGGGCGTGGGTTCCGAGCATGGCCTGGTGAAGCCGATCTTCACGAACGCCGAGGCGACAGTGACAAAGCAGATCGGTGACATCGACAGCCTGCTCACCCAGCACGTGGACGCGATCATCCTGAACGCGACCGATGCCAGTGCCCTGTGCCCGTCGATCACAAAGGCAGAGTCCCAGGGCGTCCCCGTCTTCGTCGTCGAGCGTGCCGTCAATTGCTCGACGTACACGGAGTTCCTGAACGACCGGGACGACCAGGACGGCTATCTGCAGGGCGAGTTCGTCGCCAGCCGTTTGCACGGAAAGGGCAACGTCGTCGTGGTCGGCGGGCATCAGGGCAATGGCGCAACGGAGCAGGAAGTGGATGCAGGTGAGTCGGTGCTCAAGCACTATCCGGGGATCCACATCCTGACGACGATCTTCGCGACATACACACCGAGCAAGTGCGAGCAGGAGATGCGGCCGGTCCTGGCGCGCTACCCCTCCATCCAGGCGATCGAGTCGATCAGTGGCAACCAGGGCATCGGTTGCTACAACGCCGTCAAGCAGGCCGGGAGGGTGAGCCAGATCAAGGCGTGGACCGGTGACACAGCGAACGCATGGATGAAGGTGGTGGCGAGGACCCACATTGCGTCGGACTTCACGCCTATCCCGGTCAAGGTGGCGTACTACGCGGTCCGTCAGGCGGTGAAGGCCCTCGAAGGGAAGCCGATCCCGAAGGACTTCATCGTGCCGAAGCCGAACATCACGAGCGCGAACGTGCAGCACTTCGCGAGGATGAACTACCCGACAGGATGGTGGTACACGGGCGGCATGCCCTGCAGCTACACACCCTATTGCAAGAAGTGACCGACCTGCTGTACGACGTCGGCACCGGAGAGGCAGTCGCCCCTCCGGTGCCGACGGTGTCCGTCGAGCACGTGTGGAAGCGCTACGAGGCTGCCGACGTGCTGCGGGACGTGAGCGTCGAGTTCTACTCGGGCCAGGTCCACGCGATCGTCGGAGAGAACGGAGCGGGCAAGAGCACCCTGGTGAAGATCGTGGCCGGAGAGACCCAGCCGACCCGCGGCCGGCTGCTCGTGCGTGGATCGCCGGTGCACCTTCGCTCGCCAGCAGACGGGGTCGCGCGCGGAATTGCCTGTGTGTACCAAGAGCTGACCCTCCTCGACAATCTGTCGGTTCCCGAGAACGTGCTGCTCGGCGTCGAGCCTCGGCGCAAGGGTGGTGTCCTGCGCCGAGAGGAGCTCGAGGCACGGGCTGCCGACCGGCTCGGGGCAGTGGGGCTCCAGGAGATAGGCAAGGAACGGATCGGCCAGCTTCCGGTCGGGGTCCAGAGCCTCATCGAGGTGGCGAAGTGGGGAGCCCGAGCGGCGAGCGTCCTGATCCTCGACGAACCGACGTCCGCGCTTCGTGCCCAGGAGTCCGAGCTCCTCTTCGACGCGGTCGAGACTCTGCGATCGCGCGGTGTGGCGCTGATCTACATCTCGCACCGGCTGGACGAGGTGGTGCGCCTGGCCGACGTGGTGACCGTGCTCCGGGACGGCGCGGTCGCGGGCGCGTTGAGGCGGGGGGAGATCGATGAGGAAGCCCTCATCGGGCTCATGGTCGGAGGGACGAGGAGAGCGCGCGGTCGTCGAGGAGCGAGAGCGGTCGACGCCCTCACGCGCCCTGCTGCGCTCAGCGTGGAGCGGCTGAGCGGAGAGCGGTTCTCCGACGTGTCGTTCTCCGTTCCACCCGGAACGATCCTCGGAATTGCCGGACAGGTGGGGAGCGGTGTGGAGGAGCTGGCGGAGACGATCGCAGGTTGGCGCAAGCCGACCGCCGGAGAGGTCCGCTGTCACGGCCGGCCCTGCCCCCCTGGCAGCGTCCGCAAGGCGCGGCAGCTGGGCCTGGTCTTCCTCCCGGCGGATCGCAAGGTGGACGGGCTCGCTCAGAACCGACCCGCCGGGGAGAACGTCGCCGCCGGCATACGGTCCAAGTCGGCTCGTTGGGGAGTCGTCTCTCCGGGCGCGCGGCGAGCCGCGGTCG
>JAJYXS010000021.1 GCA_021801615.1 Actinomycetes bacterium | reverse complement strand
GCTCGCGGGAAGCCTGAGCCTCTCCGGGCCGACCATCCGGATGAGCTGGGAGCGGATGGAGCAGCTGCGGGGACTCGTCGTCGACGCGGCCGGCACGATCTCGGCTCGGCTGGGGTACGGCCTCGGGTCTCGGCCCAGTCAGGTCGATGGGAACGGCAAGGCCCGGCAGCGGCGCGAGCAATCCGTGCCGACCCCAGCGAACGTAGAGTGATAGGTGATCAACCGTCAACTTCGCTGAGGCGGTGTTGTTGCACGCGCTCCACGCGCTTTTCGCGATCGGCCAACGCGATGTGGGTGAGGAACCGATCGAGCCGCGTACGGTCGCCGCGTCGCTCGCTCGCCGCGCGTCGCGTCGTTCGTTCGCTCGCCGCGCGTCGCGCCGTTCGCCCGCTCGCTTGGCTCTATTGCCTGGGTGGCCGCTCGCGGCTGCGGGCGAGCTCGGCCTCGAGCTGCTCGACGGTGGCTCGAAGCTCGGCGAGCTGCTGCTGGAGGGCGAGGACCTTCTTCACGCCGGCGAGGTTCAGCCCGTCTCCGGTGAGCGCGGCGATGAGCCGGAGACGTTCGACGTCCTCGGCGCTGTAGCGCCGGGTGCCCCCCTCGCTGCGCGCGGGCTGGACCAGCCCCTCCCGCTCGTAGATCCGCAGGGTCTGGGGGTGCACGCCCGCCAGCTCGGCCGCGACCGAGATGGCGAAGACGCCGCGGGCGGCGTCGGGCCACTCCGTCACAGGTCCCACCAGTTCTCGACGAGGTGGCGCAGGAGCCGGGAGACGTGCGGGACCGAAACGCCGGCCCACCGAGCGTCACGTCCCGCTGCGCCGGAGCGCCCCTGCCCGTGGTCATGGCGCTGGCCGTGCCCGAGCGGCCAGAGGTCAGGAGGCCGGGCGTCGAGCGGCCGGTGGTCAGGAGGCCGGGCGTCGAGGGGCCAGAGGTCAGGAGGCCGGGCGTCGAGGGGCCAGACGTCAGGAGGGCGCACGTCGAGGGGCCGGAGGCCCACGGAGGGGTCGCGTCGCCGGGGGCGCGGCGCGCCGAGGAGCACGGGCTCCTCCGCACGCTCCGGCCCGGGACCCGCCCAAGCACCTCCTCGTGGTGGGCGGCGCAGGCGCAGCGCGACGCGCGTCCTGCTCGGCCGGCGGTCGTAGCGCGCCCGACGCTCCGGGTCGCTCAGCACCTCGTAGGCCTCGGTGATCTCCCGGAAGCGCGCGGAGGCGTCGGGATCCTCTGGACGGGCATCCGGGTGGACATCCATGGCAAGGCGCCGGTAGGCGCGGACGATCTCCTCGCGCGTGGCGCAGCGAGCCACCTCGAGGCGGGCGTAGTAGTCGGCGTTCGTGTCCATGTCGAGCTTCGAGAGTGAAGATTATCTGAGTGGTACTTGACAGATTTTCATTCTGGCCTGTATCATAACTGATGAGCCAGCAGTCGTAGGGCGCTGGCGGCACAGGGAGGCAAGCTGGACAGTGCTGCGCCAGCTCTTTCGATCGAGACGAGAAAGGAGGAGCCAAGATGCTGATGCGCACCGATCCCTTCAGAGAGCTGGACCGACTGACCCAACAGGTCTTGGGCGGCGGACGGCCGAGCGTGATGCCGATGGACGCCTTCAGGAAGGGCGACCAGTTCTACGTGTACTTCGACCTCCCGGGGGTCGACCGAGACTCGATCGAGGTCACGGTGGAGAAGAACGTCCTCACCGTGAAGGCCGAGCGGCCTGCCACCGGCGAAGACGGTGTCGAGACGATCGTCGCCGAGCTTCCCTCGGGGACCTTCACCCGCCAGCTCTTCCTGGGCGACACGCTCGACACCGAGCGCATCCAGGCCGACTACCACGACGGCGTGCTCGCCCTGACGATCCCGGTCCAGGAAGCGGCGAAGCCCCGCAGGGTGGCGGTCACCTCGGGTGACCGCCAGAAGGAGCTGGCTGCGGTCTCGTGAGCGGGGCCGTCGGGCAGGAGCTTCGGCGGTGAGCTCCGGGCGGGCGGTCGGTGCGTGGGGCCGCTCGCCCGGGCCCGCCGTGTGCTGCCGCGCCGATCGGGGCCCGCGCGCGCAGCCCCCGTCGCCATCGGGCTCCGGCCTCCCGCTTGGACCGGTTCCCCGGCTGCCCGTAGCATGGCGGCCCGGGTCATGGATCTCGCAGTCCACTTCCGTGCGGCGGTCGCTTTGGCCGGCCGTTTCCCCGCGCTCTCGGGTGCCGACCTCGACGTGGCCGCCGGGGAGATCGTCGCGGTCCTCGGGCCCAACGGCGCGGGGAAGACCAGCCTGCTGCGGGCCTGCGCCGGCCTCGTGCCGGTCACCTCTGGGGAGGCGGTCGTGCTCGGCTGCGACCTGCGCTCGGAGCGGACGGCGGTCCGCCGCAGGGTCGGGCTCCTCGGCCACGACCCGTCGCTGTACGACGAGCTGACCGCGCTCGAGAACGTCCGCTTCGCGGTGCGCGCCGCGGGGGGCGCCACGACCCGGGTGGGCACAGCGCTGGAGAGGCTCGGCCTCACCGGGCGGCTCCCCAGGACCCCGGTCATGCGGATGTCTGCGGGGCAGCGGCGCAGGACCGCGCTCGCCGTGCTCGTCGCACGCGCGCCCGAGCTGTGGCTGCTCGACGAGCCGCACGCGGGGCTCGACGCGGACGCCCGTGGGATCGTCGGCTCGCTCCTCGAAGAGGCGGCCTGCGCCGGCGCGGCGGTGGTGCTGACCTCCCACGAGCCGGACCTCGCGGAGCCGCTCGCTGACCGGGTCGCGCTGATGTCCGGGGGGCGGATCGCCCAGGTGCGCGCCGGAGGTCGGCACCGGCCGCCCGCGGAGCCCGTGCTCGTCGCGCTGGCCGAGGAGACCGCCGATGTGGCGTGACGCGCTGCTCGTGGCAGGCAAGGACGTCCGGATCGAGCTGCGCTCGCGTGTGGCGCTCTGGCAGGTGCTGCCGTTCGCGGTGCTCGTGCTCGTGCTCTTCGGGTTCGCGCTCGGGCCGGGGCCGAGCGCGTTGCGCGTGGCCGCGCCCGGGCTGTACTGGCTCGCCGTGCTGTTCACCACCGTGCTCGCGACCCAGCGCAGCATGGCCATCGAGTCGGGGGAGGGGACGCGAGACGGCCTTCGGCTCTCGGGGATCGATCCCGCCGGGGTCTTCCTCGGCAAGGTGGCCGCCGTGGCGCTCCAGCTCGTCGCGGTCCAGGTGGTGCTCGGTGCCGGCATCGTCGTCCTCTTCGACGTCCACGTCGCGACCTGGTGGCTCGCGCTCGTGGCATCACTTCTCGCCACCGTCGGGTTGTCGGCCGCCGGCGTCCTCTACGGCGCGCTGTCGGCGGGGTTGCGGGTGCGCGAGACGCTGCTGCCGCTGCTCGTCCTGCCGATCGTCGCTCCCGTGCTGATCGCGGGCTCCCGCGCCTGGTCCGCCGCGCTGAGCGGAGCGGTGGCCTCCGGCGCGTCGTGGCTCAAGATCCTCGGACCCTTCGCGGCCGTGTACCTCGCGGTCGGCGTCGCGCTCTACGGGCCGCTCCAGGAGACGGCATGAGCGCCCGCATGCGCCTGGCCACCCGCATGGTGGGGCTCGCCGCGCTGGTCTCGACCGCCTTCACCGTCTGGCTCGCCTTCTGGGTGACCCCGCCTGCCAAGGTCATGGGCACACTGGTGCGTCTGTTGTACCTGCACCCTCCCGTCGCATGGGTTGCGCTCTACTGCGCCTTCGGGCTCGCGGCGCTCTCGAGCCTGCTGTACCTGTGGCGGCGGACCCGCACGCTGTTCTGGGACCGCCTGGGGGCGTCCGCGGTCGAGGTGGGGGTGGTCTTCACCGCGCTCACGCTCATCACCGGCTCCCTTTGGGGCCGGCCGACCTGGGGGGTGTGGTGGACCTGGACAGCGCGGCTCACCTCGACCGCGCTCTTGCTCGTGCTGTTCCTCGGGTACCTGGCGCTGCGCCGCGTGCCCGCGGACCCCGAGGTCCGGGCTCGACGATGCGCGGTCGCGGCCCTCGTCGCCTTCGTCGACGTGCCGATCGTCATGTTCTCGGTCGACTGGTGGCAGACGCTGCACCAGCAGGGGACGGTGCTCAACCCTGGCCTGGATCTGAAGGTGCACGGGTCGATGGCCTGGACCATGCTCCTCGGCTTCGTGGCCATGACGCTCGTGTTCGTCTGGATGGTGCTGGTTCGCTACCGCGTCGAGGTCCTCGCGGACCGGATCGGCGACGAGGAGTTGGAGGTCTCGCTTTCCGAGCGCTGGGCGGAGGGCTCGGCGGTGACCCTCGACCCCGGGGCGCCCAGCCGCGGGGCGCCCGGCCGGGGGGCACCCGGCCTTCCCGCCACACTCGTTGGGGTCGGGCGTCGCGCAGAGGATCTCGCAGAGCACGCCTCGCCGGTCCCAGAGCACGCCTCGCTGGTCGCAGAGCACGCCGCGCCGGTCCCAGAGCACGCCTCGCCGGTCGCAGAGCCGCTCCCAGGCCACGCCACCGAGCCGCTCGGAGGACGGCGGTGAGGTACGTGGACGCGGGGTACGTGATCGCGCTGGGCGCGCTGGCGCTCTACGCGGTCGTTCTCCTCCTGCGCCACCGCCGGCTCGAGCGCGCGGCCGCACGCAGGACGGCTGCGCCGGGGCTCGCTGCCGAGCACGGCAGCGTGCGGGCGGACGACGCCTCCGGCGCCTCGGCGCGCGGCGTGCGCCGGTGAGCGTCGCGACCGCCCCGCGCGACGCGCCCAGCGCGCCGGCACCCCGCCGGAGGTCGCACCACCGTGGCCGGCTCGTCGTGGTCTTCGCGCTCCTCGCCGGGGCCGTGGCCTACCTGCTCGTCGAAGGCCTCGGGAGCTCCCTCGACTACTTCGACACCGTGGGACAGGCGCTCGAGCACAAGGCGCACCTCGGGACGTCGGTCATCCGCCTGGAGGGCGTCGTCGTCCCCGGGAGCGTGACCCGCAGCGCCTCCGGCGCGGACTTCGAGGTGTCGGGCGACGGTCACCACGTCGTCGTGCACGACACCGGCTCGCCGCCCGGGCTCTTCCAGCCGAACATCCCCGTCGTCGTGGTCGGCCACTTCGCATCCGCGCGCTCGGACCTCTTCTTGTCCGACCAGATCATGGTGAAGCACTCGCCGACATACATCGCCGCGCACCCCACACGGGTCCGGGGCCCGAACGGCAAGATCGTCCGCTGATGGCTCCTGCGGTCTTCGGCACCGCAGGCGTCTGGCTCGCGTTCGTAGGCGCGCTCGCGGGCTTCGCCGTGTGCGCCGCAGGGCTCGTGCGCAGCCGTCTTTCACGATCGGGGCGATCGCCCGTGGCGGCCCTCGCGGCCGGACCCGGACCCGGAGCCCCTGGGGGACCCGGCTCAGGTCCCGGAGCCCCTGGGGGACCGAGCGGCCTGCTGGACGGCAGGCTGCTCGCACCGGTCCTGCTGCTCGGGGCTGTGCTCGCGACCGGCGCGATGGAGGTCGCGCTGGTCACGCACGACTTCCACCTCCTCTACGTGGCCGACAACAACTCGACGGCGACGCCGCTCATCTACTCGATCACCGGCCTGTGGTCCGCCCTCACAGGATCCCTGCTCCTGTGGGGCCTCGTCCTGGCCGTGTTCTCGGCCCTCGTCGTCTGGCGCTACCGCAGGCGCGCCGGCGACGACGTGGTGCGCTGGGCGACGCTCGTCATGTACGGGGTGTCCGCGTTCTTCTTCGGGCTGATGGTCGGCCCCGCCGACCCGTTCCGCACGAGCGCCGCGGCGCTGAAGGGTCTGGGGCCGAACGCGCTGCTGCAGGACAACCCGCTCGTCGCGGTGCACCCGCCGCTGCTCTACGTCGGCTTCGTCGGCTTCACGGTGCCCTTCGCGTTCGCCGTGGGGATGCTCGCCACCGGACGGGTCGGGGAGCTGTGGCAGGCCGAGGTCCGGCGCTGGACGCTGGTGGCGTGGACCGCGCTCACCGTCGGCATCGTGCTCGGGGCATGGTGGTCGTACCAGGTGCTCGGGTGGGGTGGCTTCTGGGGTTGGGACCCTGTCGAGAACGCGGCGCTCATGCCGTGGCTCTGCGGCACCGCCTATCTGCACTCGGTGCTCGTCCAGGAGCGCAGAGGACTGCTGCGCATCTGGAACCTGTCCCTCTCGGTGGCGACCTTCTCGCTCACCATCCTCGGCACGTTCCTCACCCGCTCGGGCGTGGTCGTCTCGGTCCACGCGTTCAGCGAGTCGGACCTCGGCCCGGTGTTGATCGCCTTCTTCCTGCTCGTGGCCGTGACCGGCTTCGGTCTGATCGCCTGGCGCGGCGACCGCCTGCGCTCGCCCGTCGGCGTCGACGCCCCCTTGGGGCGGGAGGGCGCGTTCTTGCTGAACAACCTGGTCCTCATCGGCTTTGCCTTCGTGGTGCTGCTCGGCACGCTGTTCCCCATCCTCTACCAGGCGATCGAGCACCAGGCAGTGACCGTCGGCGCGCCGTACTTCGACACGGTGGCCGTGCCCGTCGGCCTCACGCTGCTGCTCTTGATGGCGGTCGCGCCCGCGCTCTCCTGGCGCAAGGTGGACGCCGGGGTCCTCTGGAAGCGCCTCGCGCTGCCGATGTGGGCCGGGGTGCTCACGGTCGTCGCGTGCGTCGCAGGCGGGGTCAGAGGGATCGAGCCGCTCCTCGGCTTCGGACTCGCCGCCTTCGCGGCCGCCTCCGCGCTGCGCTCGCTCGTCCTCGCCGTGCGCGCGAGCACGCGGCGGGGCGCGGGCTTCTGGCGCGGCCTCGTCGGCCGCACCAATGGGGGGATGGTCGTGCACCTCGGTGTCGTGGTGCTCGCGGTCGGGCTGGTCGCGGCGACCTCGTTCCGCTCCCAGGCCGAGCTCGTGCTGCGCCCGGGGAAGCTCGTGCGCTTCGCAGGCCACACCTTCCGGTTCGAAGGGCTGCGCACCGTCGACACGCCCCAGCGGTTGGCCACCGAGGCGCTGGTGCGCGTGGACGGCGGCGGGCCGTTCATGCCGGCGGTGAGCCAGTACGGCGGGCCGAGCTCCGAGGCGGTGGGGACGCCCGCGATCGACTCGGGGTTCCTGGGCGACGTGTACCTCACGTGGAACGCGACAGGGCGGACAGGCAAGTCGACCGGCGGCAACGTCGTGGACACACTGCCGAGGACAGCGATCGCCCTCGGGGTGATCGTGGAGCCGCTCATGGCCTGGATGTGGGCCGGAGGCATGCTCGTCGGGCTGGGAGGCGTGCTCGCCATGGTCCCAGGGAGGCGGCGGCGCTCGACTGACCCGGTCTCCGCACCCCCGCCGCTCGTCGCCGGGGCGCGGTCCGAGCCCGGGCCCGGGTCCGAGGACGGGCGGGTGCCGACGTCGGGACCGGCGCCCGGGCAGCCCCCGGGAGCGCCCGAGCCCGAGCCCGAGCCCGTCTACGCGGGGAACGAGGCGGGCTCCGGATGAACCGGACGAACCGCATGAGCCGCATGCACCGATGAGCCGCATGAACCGGATGCACCGGACGGACGAGCCCGTGCGAGGGCGCCGGCACCTCGCGCGCTGGATCGCAGGCGGCGTCGTCCTCGTGCTCGTGGCGTTCGCCGTCGTGGCGGCGACGAGGCCTTCGGTGCAGGCGACCGAGGCGCAGAGCCCGCTCGTCGGCCACCCGGCGCCCGCGCTCGGCGGCAAGACGATCTTCGGCCAGCCGTTCTCGCTGGCGAGCGACCGGGGCCACTACGTCTACGTGAACTTCTTCGCGAGCTGGTGCACGCCGTGCCAGGAGGAGGAGCCGGCGCTCGAGGACTTCGCGTTCCACCAGTCGCGCGACGGGGCCGGGGGCGCTCGCCTCGTGAGCGTGGTCTTCAACGACACCCTGAGCGACGCGCGCCGCTTCGTCACCGACTGGGGGATCCGCTGGCCGGTCGTCCCCGACAGCGGCGGGGCGATCGCGAACCGCTACGGGGTGGGCTCGCCGCCCATGACCTTCCTCGTGGACCCCTCCGGGATCGTGGTCGGCACGTGGGTCGGGCCGGTGACCACCGCCCAGCTGGACCAGCTGCTCGCCTCGGCACGACGCGGGGAGCTGGTGAGCGGCGGCACCTCGAGCGCCGATGACTGAGCGGGAACCGACGACCGCGCCGCGCCCGACGACCGAGCCGGGCCCGACGACCGAGGGCCGGGGCCGTCGCGGGAGGACCGGCGCGCGCGCGAGCTTCGTGCTCGCGCTCGTCGTGCTCGCCGTGGCGCTCGTGATCGGAAGCGGCGTCACGTCGTCGGCACCGCCGACCCCGGCCCAGCGCGCCGCGGCGCTCGACACCCAGATCCGGTGCCCGAGCTGCGAGGACATCTCGGTCGCGCAGTCCAGCGCGTCCAGCGCGATCGCGGTCCGCCACGAGGTCGCGAGCCTCGTCCAGTCCGGGGCGAGCGACCAGGCGGTCGAGCAGCGCCTCGTCGACCAGTACGGTCCGAGCATCCTCCTCTCTCCTCCGGACTCGGGGCTCTCCTCGCTCGTCTGGCTGCTGCCGCTCGTGGCTGGCGCCTTGGCGGTGGCGGCCCTCGGAGCGTTCTTCTGGCGGCGGTCCCGCTCCTGGCGGCACCTGCGCGCGGGGGTACCGGAGGTGTCGGCGTGACGAGCGGCGTCGAGCGCATCGACCCTGTCCGCGCCCGGGAGGACGACTGGCACCTGCGCGACGAGCAGGACCTGCTCCGGCGCTCCCTCGACGACGCGAGGCGCGAGCACCTCGCCGGCGATCTCAGCGACGA
>JAJYXS010000115.1 GCA_021801615.1 Actinomycetes bacterium | reverse complement strand
CTGCACGTGCGGGACCACTGCCGGGCGATCGACGCGGTCTTGTCGCGCGGGCGGGTGGGGGAGACGTACCACGTGGGCAGCGGCGTGGAGGCGAGCATCGAGCAGATCGCCGACATGGTCCTTGCCTGCCTGGGCAAGCCCGCCTCGCTGAAGGAGATCGTGCCGGACCGCCCGGGCCACGACCGCAGGTACCTCCTCGACACGACGAAGATCCGCACCGAGCTCGGGTGGCGCCCGCTCGTCGGCTTCGAAGAGGGTCTTGCCGACACCGTCGCCTGGTACGCCGCCAACCGTGCGTGGTGGGAGCCACTGCGCGGACGCGCACCGGTCGTCGAGAGCGCCTGGGCGGGCTGACCGTGCGGGTCCTGGTCACACCGGTCGTCGAGAGCGCCTGGGCGGGCTGACCGTGCGGGTCCTGGTCACCGGGGCCGGCGGCCAGCTCGGCAGGGACCTGGTGATCGCCCTTTCGGGCGGGGTCCCGCCCGCGGGCCGCCGCCGGGCGCTGCTCGGTCCCGAGGGCACGGGGGTAGGGGTCGAGGTCACGGGGGCCGACCACGCGTCCCTCCGGGTCGAAGACCGTGCCGCGGTGCTCGAGGCGGTCCTCGCGCTGCGACCGCAGGTCGTCGTGCACGCAGGCGCGTGGACGGCCGTCGACGCCTGCGAGGGCGATCCGGACCGGGCCTACATGGTCAACGCGCTCGGCACGCGTCACGTCGCGGAGGCGGCGGAGGCGGTGGGCGCGCACCTCGTGTACGTCTCGACCGACTACGTCTTCGACGGGACCTCCACCCGCCCGTACGTCGAATGGGACGAGCCGCACCCCTTGTCGGTGTACGGCCGCAGCAAGCTCGGCGGTGAGCTCGAGTGCCCGCCACACGCGACCGTCGTGCGGACCTCCTGGGTCTGCGGAGCGTCCGGCGCGAACATGGTGAAGACCGCGCTGCGCCTCGCCGCCGGCGAGGGACCGCTGCGCATCGTGGACGACCAGCACGGCTCACCGACCCTCAGTGCGGACCTCGCCGCCGCGATCGTGACCCTCGGCCTCGATCGCCGTCCTGGCACCTACCACGTGACGAACTCGGGGGACACCACGTGGTTCGGGTTCGTCCAGGCGGTGCTCGCGGCCGCTGGACAGGACCCCGGACGCGTGGAGCCGATCTCGACGGCAGAGCTCGAGCCGCCTCGGCCGGCTCCGCGGCCGGCGAACTCGGTGCTCGACAACGCCGCCCTCAGGCTGAGCGGGTTGCCGTCGCTCCCCGACTGGCGCGACGGGGTCGCGAGGCTCGTGGCGGTCCTCGGATGACCGCCGGCGCGCGCGTCGCGGTGATCGGTGCCGGCTACGTCGGGCTGCCGACGTCGGCCGTGCTCGCGAGGCTCGGGCACACGGTGACGTGCGCCGAGCGGGACGAGGCTCGCTTCGGCGCGTTGGCGGCCGGTCGCGTGCCGATGCTCGAAGAGGGGCTGGCCGAGATGGTCCACGACGCGGTCGCGAGTGGGGCGCTGCGGTTCGTGCGCAGCGCCGCTGAGGCGGCTCGCGGAGCCCAGTTCGTCTTCGTGTGCGTCGCGACCCCTGGACGCGGCGACGGCGCCACGGACCTCTCGGCGGTCGAACAGGTGGCGAGCGAGCTCGCGGGCGCGCTCGAGCCCGGTGCGATCGTGGTGAACAAGTCGACCGTGCCGGTCGGGACCGCGTCCGCGCTGGAGCGGATGACGGGCGCGCCCGTCGTGTCGAACCCCGAGTTCCTGCGCGAAGGGTCCGCGGTGCGCGACAGCCTGCACCCCGACCGGGTGGTCGTCGGCGCTGACGACCGGCGCGCCGCCAGGCGGGTGGGGGAGCTCTTCTCGGGGACGGGCGCTCCGCTCGTGGTCACCGACGCCTTGACCGCTGAGACCATCAAGTACGCCTCCAACGCGTTCTTGGCCACGAAGCTCAGCTTCGTGAACGCGCTCGCTGGGCTGTGCGAGTCGGTCGGCGCGGACGTGCGCGACGTCGTCCTCGGCCTCGGCTACGACCGCCGGATCGGCTTCGACTTCCTGCGGCCCGGCCCGGGATGGGGAGGATCCTGCCTGCCGAAGGACACCGATGCGTTGCTGCGCGTCGCAGAGGCGGCGGGCTACGACTTCGCGCTGCTGCGCGCGGCCGTGGAGGCCAACGCGGAGGCCCGCGAGCGGGTCGTGCGCAAGGTCGTGCACGCCGCGGGCGGGCAGCTCTCGGGCCGGACCGTGGGCGTCTGGGGCCTCACCTTCAAGGCGGGCACCGACGATCGGCGCATGTCGCCGTCGCTCGCAGTCTCACGCCGGCTCATGGACCTGGGCGCGGTGGTCCGGGCGTACGATCCCACGGTCCCGCCGGGACCGGTGCCTTCAGACCTGGAGGGGATCGTGCTGTGCGCCGACCCCTACGACGCGTGCCGAGGCGCGAGCGCGGTCGCGCTCCTCACGGAGTGGGAGGAGTTCTGCGGCCTCGACTTCGCGAAGGTGGCCGGGCTCATGTCGGCACCTGCGCTCGTGGATGCGCGCAACCTCCTCGACCCGGCCGCGCTACGGCGCGCGGGCTTCTCGTACACGGGGATGGGCCGGCGGTGAGCCCCGGACGGACGATGCCGGTCGGCGCCGCCTGATGGCGAGGATCGTCGTCGCGGGCGGGGCGGGCTTTCTCGGCTCGCATCTCTGCGACCGGCTGGTCGGGCGCGGCGACGAGGTCGTCTGCGTCGACGACCTGTCGACGGGCTCGTGCTCGAACCTCGCCCACCTCGACCGAAGGGCCCGCTTCGTGCTCGTGGTCGCGGACGTGAGCAGGGAGGTCCCGGTGGACGGACCCGTGGACGCCGTCTTCCACCTGGCGAGCCCCGCGTCGCCGCCGGCGTACCTCGCGAGGCCGCTCGAGACGCTCGCGGCCGGCAGCGAGGGCACGCGACGCCTGCTGGACCTCGCTCGACGGTCCCACGCCCGCTTCGTGCTGGCCTCGACGAGCGAGGTGTACGGCGACCCCGAGGTGCACCCGCAGCCGGAGACCTACCGCGGCAACGTCGACCCGGTCGGACCCCGCAGCGTCTACGACGAGGCGAAGCGGTTCGCCGAGGCGCTCACCATGGCGGCCCGTCACGCATGTGGCGTGGACGTGGGCATCGCACGGATCTTCAACACCTACGGGCCGCGCCTGAGCCCGGGAGACGGGCGCGTGGTGTCGAATTTCTGCGTGCAGGCGCTTCGCACAGAGCCGCTCACCGTGTACGGAGACGGCACCCAGACGCGCAGCCTCTGCTACGTCGACGACCAGGTCAACGGACTGATCGCGCTGCTCGAGTCGGACGTCGCCGGCCCGGTCAACATCGGCAACCCCGACGAGCGGACGGTCGCGGACCTCGCGGCGGCGGTCCTGTCGCTCACCGGCTCGCGCTCGGTCGTCGAGCACCTCCCGCTGCCTCCGGACGACCCGCGTCGGCGGTGCCCGGACGTCTCGCGCGCGCGAGAGCTCCTGGGCTGGGAGCCCGAGGTGACCCTGGACGAGGGCCTCGCGCGCACCGTGGCGTGGTTCCGAGAACGCCTCGGGAGGTGAGCTCGGAGGTGGCCGGCGGAGGTGCGCGGCTGGCGGCGGTCGTCGTGGACTACGACGCGGGCGAGGTCCTCGGCGGTTGCGTCCGCTCGCTCCTCGACGACGGCGTGCGCCAGGTCGTCGTCGTGGAGAACGGAGATCCTGCCTCCGCCCGCCGCGCGCTCGCGGGGTTGACCGTGCCGCTCGTCGTCACCGGACGCAACCTTGGCTACGGCGCAGGCGCGAACCGCGGGATCGCCGCGAGCGGCGACTCCGAGTACGTCCTCGTGTGCAACCCGGACGTGGAGGTCCACCCTGGCGCCGCCGAGCGGCTCGTCGCCGCGCTCGACGCGCACCGGGACTGGGCGATCGTGGGTCCCCGCATCGTGGACGCGTCCGGCGAGGAGTACCCCTCGGTCCGGAGGTTCCCCTCGATGGCCGACGCGGCGGGCCACGCACTGCTCGCACAGGTGCGTCCGGAGAACCGCTTCACCCGTCGCTACCGGGACAGGGTCGGCGACGAGACGCGCGCGGTCGACTGGGTCTCGGGGGCCTGCTTTTGCGCGCGCCGCAGCGCGCTCGAGGAGCTGGGCGGCTTCGACGAGGCCTACTTCATGTTCGCCGAGGACATCGACCTGTGCTGGCGCGCGCACCGGGCCGGGTGGGGGGTGGGCGTCGTGCCGCACGCCGAGGTCACCCACCTCCACGGCGTTTCGCGACGACGGCACCCCTACCGGATGCTCGTGGCGCACCACCGCTCCGCCCTGCGCTTCGAGGCGCGGCGCGCCGCGGGGGTCGAGCGGCTGGCGCTCCCCGCCGCGGCAGCGGTGCTCGGCGTGAGGCTCCTGATCGCGCTCGCCGACGAGGCGCTGCACCGCCACGCCGGCGCGTAGCCCGTAGGATGCCTACGGGCTGCGTGCGGGTCTGTGGTTGCAAGTCGAGGCCAGTCGCAGGCGAAACGACCCACGTAAGGCAACTCGTGGTTGCCGAGCATGGTGCGGCTTAGGAGTAAGCCCTGCCCGCTCCGTTCCCCCGGCCCGCGGGGGAGGGCGGAGACGGGGGGATGCGTGCCGACGACGGCGCCGCAGGACCGCGAGGTCGCCGGCGCCGGGCCGCCACCCCTGCAGCAGGCGAGTGTGGGGTCAAAGACCAGGTCAGCTGCACGCAGCCCCGGTGCTGGCCGGTCCAGGGCCCGACGCGGCCAGTAGGATCGGCTGGCCATGTCCGTGTTCACCAGGGTCCTGCGTGCCGGCGAGGGGAAGAAGGTCCGCCGTCTCGCCGAGCTCGTCCCGCTCATCAACGAGCTCGAGCGTGACGTCGAGGCGCTCTCCGATGAGGAGCTCGCGCACAAGACCATCGAGTTCCGTGAGCGCCTGGATGCCGGCGAGACGCTCGACGACCTCCTCGTCGAGGCCTTCGCGGTGGTGCGCGAGGCGTCCTGGCGCGTCCTCGGGCAGCGCCATTTCGACGTGCAGCTCATGGGCGGGATGGCCCTCCACTTCGGCTGGATCGCCGAGATGAAGACCGGCGAGGGCAAGACCCTCGTCTCGACGCTGCCGGTGTACCTGAACGCGCTCGCAGGAAGGGGCGTCCACGTCGTCACCGTGAACGACTACCTGGCCACCCGCGACGCCGAGTGGATGGGCCGCGTCTACCGCTGGCTCGGGCTCAGCGTGGGGCGCGTCGGGCCCGACATCACCGACGCGAAGGAGAAGCGCGCGGCCTACCACTCCGACGTCACCTACGGCACGAACACGGAGTTCGGGTTCGACTACCTGCGCGACAACATGCAGATCTCACGCGACACAATGGTCCAGCGCGGCCACGTGTTCGCGATCGTCGACGAGGTCGACTCGATCCTCATCGACGAGGCGAGGACCCCGCTCATCATCTCGGGCCCAGCGGACGAGGCCGCACGTCTCTACTACCAGTTCGCGAGCATCGCCCGCACCCTCGAGCGCGACGTCGACTACGAAGTCGACGAGGAGAAGCGCCACGTGGTCCCACTCGAGGCGGGGATCGAGAAGGTCGAGCGCGCCGTCGGCCTGGAGAACCTCTACGACGCGGTCTCGGTCAACTACGTCCACCAGCTCATCAAGGCGCTCGAGGCCAAGGAGCTCTACCACCGTGACAAGGAGTACCTCGTCGACCAGGGCGAGGTGAAGATCATCGACGAGTTCACCGGGCGCACGCTCGAGGGGCGCCGCTGGTCGGACGGGCTGCACCAGGCCGTCGAGGCGAAGGAGCGCGTGCGGATCAAAGAGGAGAACCACACCTGGGCGACCGTGACGCTCCAGAACTACTTCCGTCTCTACGAGAAGCTCGCCGGGATGACCGGCACCGCTGAGACCGAGGCCGCCGAGTTCGCGAACACCTACAACCTCCCGGTCGTGCCGATCCCCACGAACATGCCGATGATCCGCGTCGACGAGCCGGACCTGGTGTTCAAGACGGAGAGCGCGAAGTTCAACGCGGTCGTCGAAGACATCGTCGAGCGCCACGAGCGGGGGCAGCCGGTGCTCGTGGGCACCGCGTCGGTCGTGAAGTCCGAGCTGCTGTCTCGCCTGCTGGAGAAGCGGGGGATCCCGCACAACGTGCTCAACGCGAAGCAGCACTTCCGCGAGGCGGAGATCGTCGCCCAGGCGGGGAGGCCGGGGGCGGTGACGGTCGCGACCAACATGGCCGGGCGCGGCGTCGACATCATCCTCGGCGGCAATCCCGAGCTCCTGGCCGCCCAGCAGGCGGCCGCCGCCGGCCTGGACCTCGAGACCGACGAGGGTCGTGAGGCCTACGAGCGCATCCTGGAGGAGACCAGGTCCATGTGCGCGGCAGACGCGGAGAAGGTCCGCGCCGCGGGCGGCCTGTACGTCCTGGGCAGCGAGCGCCACGAGAGCCGGCGGATCGACAACCAGCTGCGCGGCCGCTCCGGCCGGCAGGGAGATCCCGGCGAGAGCCGGTTCTACCTCTCCCTCGAGGACGACCTCATGCGGCTGTTCGCCACGGGCGCGATGAGCTGGGTGATGGGCCGGACGCTGCCCGAGGACATGCCGATCGAGGCGAAGATGGTCACGAAGGCGATCGAGCGGGCCCAGACCACCGTCGAGGGGAGGAACTCCGAGATCCGCAAGGAGGTCCTGAAGTACGACGAGGTCATGAACGAGCAGCGCAAGGTGATCTACGCACGCCGCCTGCAGGTGATCGACGGCGAGGACCTCGAGGAGCACACCCGAGAGCTCCTCGTCGCGACGGTCGAGGGCCTCGTGCAGGCCGCGTGCCCGAGCGACTTCCCCGAGGAGTGGGACCTCGAGCTCCTTCTGAAAGAGCTCGTCCAGTACTACCCGACCGCGTTCACCGTCGAGGACCTCGCGCAGGGGACCAGCGCGGCGCACGTCGCCGAGAGCGTCGTCGCGGAGGCCCTGCAGTACTACGAGCAGCACTCCGCGGCGCTGCCCGGCGGCGTCGAGCAGGCTCGGGCCATCGAGCGCGAGGTCATGCTGCACGTGATCGACCGACGTTGGCGCGAGCACCTTGCGGAGATGGACTACCTGCGCGAGGGGATCAACCTGCGCGCCATGGGCCAGCAGGACCCTCTCGTCGCCTGGCAGCGCGAGGGGTTCGAGATGTTCGGCCAGCTGATGGACTCCATCGAAGACGATTACCTGCGCTTCGTGCTGCACGTCGAGGCCGTCGAGGAGCCTGCGGCCGAGCCCGACCTCGGCCGAGCGGTCTACGACGCCGCCGACGACCCGGTGGCCGGGAGCGTCGCCCTCGCGTCCCGTCTCCTCGCGGACCAGGGGATCGAGGTGGCAGCGCTCGAGGCCGCAGAACGGCGAGCCGCTGCGATCGTCGGCGACCGCGCCGGGGTTCGCGCCGTCGCCGGCTCGCTGGGTGCCGGGGTTGCCGGGGTTGCCGGGGTTGCCGGTGCAGCCACCGGGGTCGGCGCTGGTACCGGGTTTCGTGGCGGTACCGGGGCTGGTGGCGGCGCGGGCGCCGGGGTCGGCCGGGGTACCGGGGCTGGTGGCGGCAGCGGGGTTGGTGGCGGTACCGGGGCTGGTGGCGGCGCGGGCGCCGGGGCGCCCGGGCCGCGGGACGTGCGGGGTCCAGGACGGGCTGCGCCGGTTGGGACCGCGCCGCGTCAGTCGCCGCCCGTGGGTGCTGGGCCGGCGGCCGGTGGCACGCGCCAGGCGCCCAAGCTCGGCCGCAACGACCCCTGCTGGTGCGGGAGCGGCAAGAAGTACAAGTTCTGTCATGGCGCCGCCTGAGCCCCGTGACCTGCGCGCCGAGATCGAGGCGCTCGAGGTCCGGGTCGCAGAAGCAGAGCGCTACCTCGGCATCGAGCGGCTGAAGGCACGCCGCGCCGAGCTGGAGCGGGAGGCGGCGGCACCAGGCCTCTGGGACGACCCCGAGCGTGCGCGGTCGGTCACGACCGAGCTCGGCAGGGTGGTGGACGACCTCGAGCGCTTCGACTCGCTCGTCGCGGCGGTGGCCGACGCTCGGGTGCTCGCCGACCTGGTCGCCGAGGCGGAGGAGGCCGGCGCTCCCGACGAAGGTCTCGCCAAGGAGCTCGTGACCACCGTCGACGACCTCACCACGCGTGTCGGTCAGGTCGAGCTCGAGTCGCTCTTCTCGGGCGAGTACGACGATCGTGACGCGGTGTGCGAGGTCCACGCGGGCGCGGGTGGGACCGACGCGCAGGACTGGACGGAGATGCTGCTGCGCATGTACCAGCGTTGGGCGGAGCGCCGAGGCTTCGGCGTGGAGGTCGACGAGGCGACCCCGGGACAGGAGGCGGGGCTCCTGTCGGCCACGTTCATCGTGCGCGGCCGGCACGCCTACGGCCTCCTCGCGACCGAGCGCGGCGTGCACCGTCTCGTGCGCATGTCGCCCTTCGACTCCCAGCACCGGCGCCAGACGAGCTTCGCCTCCTTCGACGTGGTGCCGTTCTTGGAGGACGTGTCGGAGGTGGAGATCGACGAGAAGGACCTGCGGATCGACACCTACCGGTCCTCGGGTGCCGGGGGGCAGCACGTCAACAAGACCGACTCTGCGGTGCGCATCACGCACCTTCCGACCGGCATCGTCGTCGCGGTGCAGAACGAGCGCAGCCAGCATCAGAACAAGGC
>JAJYXS010000152.1 GCA_021801615.1 Actinomycetes bacterium | reverse complement strand
GAAGACCGGTCACATGACCGAGCAGATGGCGCAGATCGCCGCCGCCGACCTCGCGGCCCGCCTCCAAGGCCACGAAGCCCGCAGCGCCGAGCTGTCGGCGCGCTGCATCCTCGACATGGGTGATCGCGCCGCCTACCTCGCCGTCGACCCCGTCCGCCCGCCGCGCAACCGCATCCCGACGGTCTCCGAAGGACGTCCCTGGCTCGTCGCCAAGATGGCCTTCGAGCGCGCCTACCTCTCCTTCGCCCGGCGCGGGAAGCTCGTGCCGACGGCCCTCGGGTGGTGAGCGCGCGAGTACAGCCAGCACATCATGATGCGAGAGCCGCTACGTGCTGAAGGTGGTCGTCCCGGTGCCCGCGAGGTAGCCGGTCTTGGTTGCCTTGGCCGACGCGCACCAGGTCGCCGCCTGACCGGCCGTGTAGGTGAACACGACATCACCTGTCGTGCCCGTCGTGCCGGTGGCCGACGAGACCGGCGTGCCCGAGCACGTCGAGCCGGCGAGCACGTCGAGCTGCACTGTGGCACCGTCGACCGCGCTGCCCGCAGAGGTGGTCACCCCGACGGTGAGGCTCACGTGGTACCTCCTGCCCCTCTTGATGGCCGGGCCAGCTGTCACCTTCACCTCGAGCGGAGAGAGGCTCGTGACGACGACTGTGGCCTCGCCTGAGACCGACCCTGTGGTGGCGGTGACCGTTCCCGTGCCGCCCGTCCCGCTGCTCGAGGCCGTGAATGTGGTGTTGGCTCCCTGCGTCGGGCTGAAGGTGCCGAGTGTCGAGGGTGCGACCGACCAGACCGGGTCGACCGTCACGGTGTTGCCGTACTCGTCGGTACCGGTCGCGCTGAAGGTCACCTTGCCGCCGAGCGCGACGCTAGCCGTTGGCGGTGTGACCTCGATCTTGGCCAGTGGCCCGGGCATGACCGTGACGTCGAGCGTCGCGCTCGTCCAGTCGGTCGCCGTCGCGCTCACGGTGGCGGTGCCGGCCTTCGTGTCGGAGAAGTAGAAGGAGGGGCTCGTCTCCGTGCCCGACGCGACGGTGAGGGTCATCGAGCTTGCGAACGGGCCCGAGGACGACGTCGAGAGCGCAGCGCTCGGGCTGGAGACGGTGACGGTGAGCCCGCCTGCCGGTGCCGGTGCGCTGAGGTCGACGGTGATCGGCCCGGACACCGTCCCCGCCTCGAGCGTCTCGCTCGCCGGGCTGAAGCTGAGCGACCCCGTGGTCGTCGTCGGCTGGGTCTGGAACGCCGTGACGCCATCGGGGGTCCCGAGCCCGGTCGGCCCGTTGTAGCCGTATTCGAGGGCGTCCTTCGCGTTGCACAGGTAGTCCCCGCAGCTCCCGTCGCTGCCCGAGGTCACCGGGACCAGCCCGGGGGTGGGACCGGCCGAGCCGGTGGAGCCGTCCGGGTACAGCGCCCCAGGGCTCGGCTGGAAGGTGCCCGACGCCGACCCGGCGGCGAGGCCGTAGGTGGCGCCGATGATCTGGGTGGCGACGCTGGTCCCGCCGAAGACCATCCAGCCTGTGGCGTGGTAGGTGTCGTAGACGGCCACGCCGGTGTAGGGGTTCGCCACGGCCGCCACGTCGCCGATCTCCCGCTTCGAGCAGTCGGCCTTCTCGCGGTAGACGCCTGTCACCTTCTGCCATGTCGGCATGGGCTCGTAGCTCGAGCACCCCGCCCCTGCTGTCGACCACACGGTCTGGGTCCACGGGCTCGAGCCCGACCCGGTGTAGCTGAGGGAGGTCCCGCCGACCGCGGTGAGACCCGGCGAGGCAGCGGGGAACTCGGCCCCGTAGCCTGTGTCCCCGGTCGCCGCCACGACCGCGGTGCCCATGCCTGTGGTGCTCGCGGAGTACGTCGCGTTGTACGTGGTCTCTGTTCGGAACTCACCGGCGCCGTAGCTGTTGGCGATTGCGGCGGGATGGAGGGACTTGGCGTAGGAGACCGCAGCGGCGAGGTTCGAGATGGAATCGGAGGAGGCCTCCACCAGCACGATGTTGCAGGCCGGACAGATGGCAGAGACCATGTCCAGATCGACGGAGATCTCCTCCGACCACCCCGCTGTGGCCCGCGGGTAGCTGGTGCCGCCGAACTGGTTCACCTTGGTGAAGGTGACACATCCGGTCGTCACCGTCGAGCTGCACAATGGCGGGATCGTGCCGTCTTGGAGGCCCGTCTGGGTGTCGGTGGCTGTCGACATGCTCGCCCTGTAGGCCGAGAGGTCGGCCGCCGCTGTCGGGTCGTCGTAGGCGTCGACGACGGCCACCGTCGGGGCCGAGGGACCCGGAGCAAAGCTGCTGGCTGCGGTGGTGAGGCCGTAGGCGCTCTGCAGGTCCGCCGGGTAGTACCCGTTGCTCGGGGGCGACGGGACGGAGCCCCCTCCCCCACCGCCTCGCCCACCGACGTTCCCCGGTCCGCCCGCCCCGAGCCTGCGTGACTCTGCCTGCCTCGGGACCCAGTTCTTCGCCGGTGTGAGCAGCCGGATCGCCGTGCAGGACGCGGAGGCAGGACTCGGCGTGCTGCAGGCGTGGGCGAACGGCGGCGCCGTCGACGACGGGCGTCCAGACGCGGCTGCGTGTGACACCGCGGCGGCCGTGCCTCCCGCCACGAGACCAGCCGTCGCGAGGGACACCGACGCGGCCGTGATCCACAGGACCCTCATCGTCATCGGCTTGCGAGCCATCGGCTTGCGAGCCCGAGGCCCGCTCCCGATCGTCATCGTCGGAGTCGGAGCTCCGTTCTTCGCCTTCTTCGGCGCACGACTCGAGCTCATGTGCCCCACCCTCCGCTCTCCCTTGAAGACGGAAAACAGGCTATCGCTGCAAGCGGTCAATGGGCAATCGCCGGCCTCGGACAGGAGGCGTCAGCGTCGGATCCGACAGGTTCCGATCCAACGATCCGGCACCGGCCTCTCAGCCGCGCCGCTCGACACGACGAGATCGGTCTATGCTGTCCAAAGGGTTGGGACAAGGCGCGAGAGCGCCGGATGGGAGAGTCGTCATGAGACGTCGAAGCCGTTATCTCGCTGCCGCCGGCACGGTGTGCCTCGCTGCTGCATCGCTCGGGATCTTTGCTGCCGGTGCCGTCCCGGCGAGCGCGTCGCAACACCCAAGACACGAACCGAACGCGCGCTCCGAGGGCCGTTCGGAGGGTCGTCTCATCATCGCCGACGTCGCACCGTCGACGTCGCCCACAAACGCTTCGATCTTCGGTGTGAAACCTGGCGGGAAGCCCTGGAGGATCGACCACGGCATCGTCGTGCTGACGGGCGCAGGCAGGCTCATCATCGAAGTGTCGGGTCTCGTGGTCACCACGACGGGCACGAACCCGGTTCCGGACGTCGCGGCGAGCGTGTACTGCAACGGTGCGCTCGTCCAGACGACGGCGCCGTCACCCTTCTCTTCTTCGGGCAACGCGCACATCAGGGCACAGATCACGCTGCCCTCCTTCTGCCCGGCACCGGCGGTCCTGCTCAATCCCGCGACGGGAGCCGCATCGACGGACGTCCTGCCCGCCTACATCGCGTACGACGGGACGGCATCCACATAGCGGCTTCCAAGACAGCCGCTTCCGCATCGGGGCATCGTCAGGGCTTTCTGGGGCCGAGCACGCCGACGAGCACGCCGAGCAGGCAACAGCCCCCCAGGATCACGGCGAACGGCCACCAGCCGGTGAAGGCGGCAGCGCCGAAGAGGACGAGGAGCACGATCGCGCCCACGCCCACGCACAGCCCGCCGAAGAAGCCCTGGACTGGATGGCGGCGCAGCTCGCGCGCCTCTGTCAGGAAGCTCACGACCCACCGCCTCGTGTCGAAGGTGAACGTGTCGAAGGCCGGGTGGCTGCGGGCGCTCTGGGTCGGGGGCGTGTCTTGACGACCGAGCCGGTCGGGGTGGCCGCGGGCGCTCTGGGTCGGGGGCGTGTCTTGACGACCGAGCCGGTCGGGGTGGCCGCGGGCGCTCTGGGTCGGGGGCGTGTCTTGACGACCGAGCCGGTCGGCAGCACCCTCAGCGTCGCGGCCCAGCTCGGGCGCGCACCCATGAGGAGGGCGAGACCGAAGAGCACGAAGCCGATCCCTGCCCACAGCAGCACCCCGGTCGCGGGATCGCCGGTCAACTGGACGAAGATCGCCCCGCTGCACCTTCCTTGCGTCCCGCTGATCTCCCCGCTCACGTCGTACAGACCCGTCACCCCGAGCCAGGACGGGATGCTTGCGTCGAGCTTCAGGACCCCTGACGCGCTCGTCGAGCGCGAGAGGTTCGCCGAACCTCCCGAGCGGACCGGGAAGCCGTCGACGCGCACCCACCACCGCTCGTTCGTGAAGGCGACCGGCGTCGAGCCGCTCCATGCGATCCTGCCCGTGCGCGCCACGCGCAGGGCGTGAGAGGACGCGGCTCCAGGTGCTCTCGGAGCGAGCGCCTCGTCGAGGACCGCGCCGTCGGATCGCAGCGAGGTCGCCTGACCCCTGCAGCCCCCGCTGAGGGTCATCCCGGCCGGGGACGACGAGTGCTGCGCCCCCGCCGCGACGCCGACCGGCACGAAGAGCACCACCGCGACGACCCCTGCCGCGGCGGCCGGGCGCGCCGCACGCCTTCTCGGAAACGACGGCACCCCCGGCATCGCCACCCTCTCCACCGCGGCGCTACCGACCGGGTGCGTCTCCCACGGCGCCGGTCGTGGTGCCAAAGGAGCCGGCCACGTTCGTGCAGACGACCTCGGCCGGGTCCATCAGTGGGCGAGGTCTGTCTGCATCGCCGCGATCACTGTCGTGCTCACCGCCTTCGGCCCGCCGAGGACGGTCAGGTCCGTCACGGTCTTCGTCTTGATCCTGTCGATCCCTGTGTGACCTGTGACCTTCAAGAAGGCGGTGAGGGATGTGCCCACTGTCGTGGGGTTCTCGGTCAGGAGGAGCGGCCGACCCGCGCCGGGTGTGTGTGTTCCGGTGTTCTTCGCGTTCTCGAGGTCGGCCCCTGCGATGCCGTCGGTGAAGCCGTTGCCCCTTGCGACGAGGATCCGGTGGCCCGGCGTCCAGCCGAGCCCGTTGCCTGTCACCGCAGCCTCGAACCGGGCCAGCTGGGCTGCGGTGTCGACGTAGTTCTGACCTGCGACCCGCAGCACCGCGACGCCGGTCTTCGCCACCAAGGATGCCTCGACACCGTTTGTGATCGCCTTTGTCCCGCCCATCACGATCACCTGCTTGATGCCAAGCTTCCTGATGGCCCCGACCGCTGTTGTGGTGAGGGTTGTCGGCGCGGTGAGGAGCAGCGGGACCTTTGTGCGGTACGAGATGACGCTCGCCGCCTGGGCGTCCTGGAACTCTGTGCCGTCGGCGAGGATCGCCGTCGGCACCGCGCCTGTGGGAGCCGAGGTGCCCTTCGCTCCGGTGTCGTTGTAGCGGCCGGTTCCGCCTGTCGCGTCGGTGCCCGAATAGGCGCCGGGGAACGTGAGCGACGCGCCGGTCCCCACGAACTCCGCGACCGCCTTCGCGGTCCCGTACTGGGTCTTGCCCCAGATACGGTGGACGACGATCTTGCCTGTTGTCGGCGTCCGGGTCCTCCCGCCGCACTCGTAGGCTGTGAGCGCTGCGATCTGCTGAGCCACCGTTGTGTCGATCGCAAGAGGTCCGCCCACGATGTAGACGGTGTTCACGCCCTCCTTCTTCAGCATTGTGACCGTGACCGGAGACAGGGTCTTGGTCGGCGTGAGCAGCGTCCCGGTTGTGAGCTTCTGGGCCAGGTACTGGCTGGACAGCGCGTCCTGGAAGACCTTTGTCGTGGCCAAGACCGCGTCACGGCTCGCCGGGCACACGCCCGTGCCGGAGGGGAAGACTCGTGTGAGCTCGGCCGCCGCGGTCGCGTCGGCTGTCGGGCCGGCGACGACTGTGACGCCCGGCGGCGGAGCCGGCGGCGGAAGGGTCGTGGGCGGTGGCAGCGACACGGAAGTCGGAGACGAGACCGGGTGCGGAATCGAGGGGGACCGCGGCACTGTGAGCGACGCGACCGGCGAAGTGCTCCCGGAGAAGTCCGGTCTCGTCGACGTTGTGCCCGGGTAGACGGCCTCGAAGTAGTGGGTGCCCGCGCTCAGTCCCGTCGCCGCGTACGTCGCCGAGGCGCTCTTTGTCGACTTGCTCGTGAGCGTCTCACCGGCCAGCAACGTCTTCGTGGTGCATGTCGACGACGTGCAGGAGTAGAAGTCGACCACCTTTCCTGTCGGGGCTGTCGCAGGTCCGAAGGTGTCGATTGTCGGGTGCGCGGGGGTCACCGTCGCGAGCAACCTCCCCGTCGTGCCTGTGAGCGTCGCACTGAGCGCGGTCGTCGTCGTGTCGGTGTAGGTGGCGGTCCCCGAGAAGCTGAAGTGGAAGGTCTTGTTCTCGCACGCGTCTTGTGTGGCTCCGCTTGTCTTGAGCTCGATACGCTTGTGGATGACGACCGATGTCGATGGTCCGACTGTGAAGGCACCTGCGAAAAGGGTGGGGACTGTCAGTGTGCTCGGGGGGCAGGCGGAGGTGTCCAGCGGCGCGTTTGTTGTTGTCACCGTCATCGAGATCGACCTGACCTTCATGGGGACCGAGAGGGGGTCCTCGACGGTCACCACGAGGCACCGTGTGACGCCTGGGTACAGCAGCGCGGTGCCGTGCGCGGTTGTGCATGTCGAGGGGTAGACGCTTCCAGAGATGCTGAAGTCCTTGTTCGCACCGAGCGCGAACGCCGGGTGCCGGTTCAACAAGAGCCCCGAAACCGTGTAGGAGACCGCGGCCACCAGTGCGACGACCACGATCGTCGTGACCACCTTCCTCACCTTCTCGAACGGCTTCAGCCTCATCTCGTCGTCCCCTTCACCGTGTGCGTCCGACAGCCGTCCCGCAAGCGCGTCGGCTTCTTCTGGTTCATCTGGGTCATCTGGGTCATCTGGGTCGGATAACCGCCTTCTCGCAGCACGCCGTCCACCTCGTGCGAGAGGCTCTCGAGGAAGGCTCGGTCGTAGTCGGTGAGAGGGTCGTCCCCCCACCCCTCGAAGAGCGAGCACTTCTTCTGGAGGCGGCAGAGCCTCGGTGAGCCGTGGGCGAGCACGAACGCAGCCACGAGGCGAAAGAAGCGGGGCCAGTCCTCGTGGAGCTGCTCGGGGTGCAGGCCGCCGGTGAGCAAACCGCACGTGCAGCGCTGGACCTCACGGAGGTCTTCGACCGAGCGGTCCAGGTCGGCATCCAAGTCCGCCTCGAGCCGAGCCTCGATCGCGCCGAGGTAGCTCGCCAGGTCGTCGGCCGTCGCCGCGATCACCGTGTCCCGCCTGACGATCGACGGTTGCCGGCGCTGTCGACGCGCAGGACCTGTGCCATCAGACCGCTCCGCTCTCAGCAGGGCCGGCCGGTGAGGCCAGGGCGCCTGCCCGGCTGCCCGTCTCGGCGGGCGCTCCCCCGGGGGCGCTCAGTCCAGCCCCACCGGCCGCCTTCGCCGGTTCCTTCCGCTCCGCCAACCAGCGACCGCCTGCCGCCAGGTCCGTGGAACCGACAGGCGCTGTCATTATGGCACACCTCCCGCGCGATGTGCCAGAGGCGGCAGGCCGCCTCCGTACCGGGCTCGCGCGAAACCCCGCCATGCCCTGGACAAATCCGGGCTCCACCTGGGCAGAGGTGTGCGAGGTCACCAGCCCTCGCGGCGCGAACTGTGCTTGCTCGCCGAAGAAGGGGAGAACGCGGATGCGCCGCGCGCGACCATTCAGCGCGCGAACGAAAAGCGGTCTGTGAGACGTCTGGAGAACCGATCCAGCGTGCACGCACCGAGCCGGCAACCCGCCTGCCTGTCTGGCCATCGACCTGTTTTTCTCCTGCGTCTCTTCTCCTGCGTCCTGTGGCATCGACGGAGCGAGCAGGACCGCGACATTGCTCTGGGGCCCATGACCGGGCTCTTCCCTCGGTGGCCTGTGGGCCACACTCCGATGGTGGAGTCTGAGCCCGTCATCACACTGGGAGCGCAATGAACGCTCAACTTCTCGTCAACGCGCCGCTGCCGAATGCGGAGCTTCGGACCACCCACGCTTCCGAGACCCACCAAGCCCCTCGTCGGCTCCAGGGGCTCGGGAGTCGTCCGTAGGTCGTCAACGGTGCCCCGCCCAGGGGGCGAACCTCACCTTCACGTCGAGCTTCGTGCTGCAACCCGAATCGCGGCAACGGGGAATGCGTACGCCCGGACGAGCCTATGGGCTCGTGGTGCGCTCACACGTCGGACAGCCACGCAACCCACTTGTGCCGGCTGCACGCGCGTTGCCCACAGGCGCGTCGCGGCCCCCGGCCGTGGATCCGGCTCGGGGGACCGCAACCGCACCTGCTCCCCGGTCTCCCTCCGGCTGGTACCGGAGGGAGACCGGAGCTTGCACTGCACTGAACCTCGATGTCAGCCCTCGATCACAGTGTGATGGTCTTGCCACCCGCACTGAACGTGAGGGAGAGGAGCGCACCTGTCGAGGTCAGGGCCGCCGAAAGTCCCGTTCCGGTCGTCCCCGACGTCGAAGTCGCACTCGTTGTCGAGTTGTTGGTCACCGCGACCGCTGTGCCCGTCGCCTTCGCATAGGCGATCGTCCCGCTTGTGTCCGCGGCTCCCGCTGCGCCGCCGTTGGAAGCGAGCGCTTCGGCTGCGCTTGTCGTGCCCTCGGCGACGGCCACCGCTGTGCTTTGGTTGGTCGCCTCAGCAATCGCGACGTCGCCCTGATTGTTCGTGCTCGAGGTCT
>JAJYXS010000200.1 GCA_021801615.1 Actinomycetes bacterium | reverse complement strand
CAGGCTGGCCGCCTGGGAATGCCAGGTACGCGAGAGCTATGCTGCATACGGGGATGGGAGGACACGGGTGGGTCGGAGATCTCGCCGCTTCCCGGGAGAACGGAGCCGTGCGCGCGACCTCGACGAGGGGTTCGGCCTCATCGAGGTCGTGGTCGCGTTCGCCGTACTCCTGGCAGTGCTCGTTCCGACCGCGCTCATCCTCGACAACGCGGCCGGTCAAGCCTCGACAGCGCGCCTCCGGCTGACCGCGCTGTCGCTTGCCGAGCAGTGCGTGGAGAAGCTCGGCAACACAGGGCCGCCCTTCACACAGGGCACGCCCGAGACGGGCGTCGCCATCCAGGAGGACACCAACTGCATCGGCTCGACACCCGTGATCGAGTCGACAGTCAGTTACACGGTACACGCGCAGTTCACATGGACCACGTCCGAGGGTAGCCACCCGAACCTGTGCACGTCGGGCTCCGTGCCGAGCGTGCTCGCTGTCCACGTATGGGTCACATGGCGGCACACACATCGGGTGAACGATTCGACGGTCATCGACTTCCCCCCGCCGGGGCTCCCGACGGCGGGTTTCCTCGCCGTCCAAGTGAACGGCGACCCTCCGGGCGCGCCGCCCGTAGCCGCCGACGGTGTCCCATGGTCGACACGCGTCATGGACGTTCCGGTGACGGTCAGCTCCTCCACGTACACCGCCACCCTCCATCCGAACAGCTACGGCTGCGTGTTCCAGCAGGTGCTTCCCGGCTCCTACACCGTGTCCCTCGCCGACCCGACGTCGGGGGGCGTGCCCGACACACCCTCGTGGACCGCGAACGCCGACGAGACCACGGCCCCGAGCCAGTCGTCGCTCGTGGTGAACGTCGGGCTCGTAACGCTCGCGACCTTCCAGTACGACGAGGGCTCGCTCGTTACCTTGTCGTACCCGACCAGCACCGCGGCCGACGGGGGCGTCACCTGCCCGACGGTAGGGGTCATCCGCTGCCTCGTGGTCGGCCAAGCGCCTGCCCACGCCACCGACCCGAGCGCGACACCCGTCGCCGAGCTGTCCGTCTGGAGCACGACCGGATGGACGGTCCTCGAGCCTGCTGGCGTGGCGCAGGTCGCCGCCGTCGCGTGCGCGGGAGCCACGCGCTGCGTCGCCGTCGGTGACGGTCGGTCCGGCAGCGGGTACGCGGGTATGTCGGTCTCCACCCCCACGACATCGGTTGCCTTCAGCCCCGACGCGGTCCCGTCGGGAGTGACCGCCCTGGCGACGATCACGTGCCCGTCGCCGACGAAGTGCTACGCAACGGGATCCGGCTCGGGCGAAGCAGTCATCCTTTCGGGCGCGGTCGGCACATCCGGCGTCTCGTGGACGCTCGACGCGCTGCCTTCGGGCGTGACACGGATCACCGGCCTCTCCTGCCCCACGACAACGGTCTGCTACGCGACCACCTCGAGGGGCGGCGTGCTCTCGCTCAGCGGCAGCACCTGGATCGCCGACACGCTCCCAACCACACCGACATACGCCCCGAACGCGCTGGACGCGATCGCCTGTGTCTCCACGACCAGCTGCTACGCCGTCGGCACTCGCAAGTCGTCCTCGCTTGCGGCAGAGATCTCGCTGGCAATCGGCTCTGCGACGGACTGGGTCAAGGATGCTGGACCGGGCACACTCACCTCTCTCAGTCAGCTCGTGTGCGAAGCGAGCACATCCGGGACCTCATGCGAGGCCACGGGCTCACGAGCCACAGGGTCCATTTCCTACGCGGCCATCGCCTCCCTGTCCTCTTCGAGCGCGTGGCAGCTCGACACCCTCTACGCCCCGACAACCACTCCGGCATCGATCGACGCGGTCACATGTCCGGGCCCGAGCGTGTGCGCGGCGATCGGCTCCGCCTCGAGTGGTGCACCGCTGCTTCTGTGGAAGACGGGTGCCGCGACGTTCACCACAGAGCCGCTCCCCTCTGGCACCGCGATGCTCAGCACCCTTGCGTGCCCCGACGAGTCGCGATGCTTCGTGACCGGGAGCGCCACGACGTCGACGGGGGCGGTCGCAGCGCTCATCTCCGGCGAGGCAGGGACATGGACTCTCGACACGCTCCCCGGCAAGCCCGTCGCCATCAGCAAGGTGGCGTGCGGCGGCTCGGTCTGCGAAGCGCCGGGGGCCTCCGAGAGCGGCGCCGTCTTCCTCGACGGAACGCCCACAGGGACCACGTGGACCTCGGCGACCCCAACGGGGGAGGAAGGGCTCGTCGCCACCGGCATCCCTGTCGCCGTCACAAACACTGGGCTGGAAACAGTGCGCCCCTTCGAGGTCGCTGTGCCGGCGCCTACAGCCACGGTCACCCGCATCGGGCCGCTCTTCCCATTCGAGAGCGGCTACACGATCGCGGCAACGACCTGCGGGCCGCTGACCCCGGCTGTCCTCACCACCTCGGTGCCGGGCGCCACCGCAGCGGCAACGGTGCCGATGGGCCTCCTCTCGCTGCGCGTCGTGAACGGCCGCGGGGACCCCGACGCAGGAGCCACGGTGACGGCATCGCCGACTTGCGCAACAGCCGCCAAAGCCTTGTCGCCGCCGGCAGGCGAGACGAACCCGACGTCCTACTCCCTCCTCTCCACGGGCCCCCTCGGGCTCAGCCAGATCGCCCTCCCTTACGGCACCTACATGGTGACGGTGACGGACATCGGGCACGCTTGGAGCGGGACCGTCGGGGTCACACCCACCGCGCTCGTGGTGACAGGGGTTCCGCGCCCGGTCACCACGCCGATCCTGGTGGTGGAGACATGATACGCCCTCGACTGTGCGACCGAGTGCTCCCCCGCACCCGTACCGGCGACTCGGGCTTCACGCTCGTCGAGGCGATGGTCGTCCTCCTCATCATGGGCATCCTCCTCGCCATGTTGGCGCCGATCGTCTCGACGGTCGTCCAATCGTCGAGCCGGGTCGACAACACCTATACGAACGTCGACGAGCAGCTTTGGCTGTCGACGAACCTCCAGCGGCTGCTGCGCGCGGCGGTCGCGCCGGCTCCGAGCTACAGCGGCTCGACGGCCACCCAGCCCCCGGTCACTCCGTTCGTCTCGGGATCGATCAGTCCGACGTCCATGACCTTCTACACGAACACCGGCACACCCAACGGACCGGTGAAGGTGACCGCCTCGTGCACGGCGACATCGGCGAACCCGACACTGTGCGCGGCGACAACATCCACGTTCACCGTGACCATGACCTCGCCGACGCCGGGGTCGTGCCCATTCAAGACGGGCACACTGGCGAACCACTGCACATGGCCGACGAGCGCGGCCAAGATCCTCCTCTCGCTCCCCCATGTGCGCAACGGCGCCCAAAAGGGGACGAACACGACGCCACTGCCGCTCTTCGTGTTCGCCTACGGCGCCGCTCCAGCCCTCGGCGCGCCGCTCACCACCGCCACCGTGTGCGCGACAGCGGTGGCGGCGTTCCCCTCTGGGTGCAGCGGAACGGACTCGACGACCTTCAGCGCCGGCAACTGCCAGGCGAGCCAGACACCTGCGCATCCCTTCGCTAAGTGCCCGGTCGGTGAGATCGACGAGATCTCCTACGACCTCGAGATCAATGCGAACACGAGCCCGGTGTACGGAGGCTTGCAGGCTCAGGACGCCACGGGGATCTTCGTGCTCTCGCCAACCTCGATGCTCTACGACGCGACGGTCGGGTGAGGCCGGTGCCCGCAGGACTCCCCCGGCCCCTCTCTCGACAGCTCTCGGGACGCGCCCGACGGCACCTGCGCGAGCGCCTCGACCACGCCGGTGACCAGGGCCAGGCGGTGCTCGCACTGGTCATCGGCATCGCGCTCATGCTCGTGACCAGCGGCGCCATCTTGATGGACAACGTGATCCAGCACGACCCCCTCGTCCAGGTCGACGCGCTGGCGCACTACGCGTACCGCGCACTCGAGGCCGGGACGAACAGCTATCTGAACACGGTCAACGCCCAACCCGACCTTGTCGACTGCAGCTCGGCTTCCACGACTTCGACATGCGATGCGATCACCTACGACCAGTGGACGCAGGTCCCGGGGACGACGGAATCGAGCGGGAGCGTGCCCGAGTACTACCTGTGGACCGACCCCCAGCTGTGCTTCAGCCGAACAAAGACGGCGTTCACCAAGTGCACGCCGACACCCGCCACCGGCAACTTCGAGCTCCTCCAGGTGAAGATCATCGGCGCCGCGGGCTTCCCGGGGCACTACCAGTACCAGAGCTCGGTCGCGAGCTTCTCCTCCGGGCAGGGCTTCCTCACGCGCGTCTGGTGGAGCAACTACGAGGCTCAGGACCCTTCGCTCACGCACGTGACACCGAAGAGCTGCCACTACGACTGGAGCTCGACAACGTACTCGGGGACCGACGGCACATGCGGTCCCGTCTACTTCGGCCCCGGCGACGTCGTCGACGGCCCGGTCTTCACGAACGACTCGGTCTACGCGACGACAGACCCGGTCTTCGGAACACCCACAAATCCCCAGGCGAGCTCCTCGGTGACCACGGCTGACCCACACTGTCTCTTCGTCGACCCGCTCGACGGGCATGGCACACCGTCGAGCTGCGTCGCGGCCGCGACCCAGGACGTCGGGCGCTACACAGCAGCGACCTCGGAACACGGCGTACCGGTCGAACCCATACCGACGAGCGACGCACAGCTCCAGCAGGTCGCCGCGCTGAACGGCTGCGTCTACTCCGGGCCGACGACGATCTCGCTCTACGCGACAGCATCGACCAAGTCCGCCTTCATGAACGTGACCAGTCCCGAGACTCCGCTCACAGCGTCGACCGGCCACGACGAGGACAACCTCGGCACGAACACGCACCGCTGCGTCGGCTCGCACATCCCCGCACCGACCAGCGCACACGGAGGGAACGGAGCCATTTTCGTCGCGAACACGACCAGCAGTGGCTGCTCGGGGAATGGCGACAATCCACTGGACGGTATTCGCCAGAAGAAGGCCACACCGTCGAAACCCGCCACAGTCGAGGCGCAGATCGTCTATCCCGGGCAGTTCTCGGGGACATCATCCGGGTACGACTTCGTGTTCGGAGAGACCCCCAAGACCGACGACTGCGCTGGCGACGCCTTCGTGAAGGACGCAAGCCACGCCAACACCCCGTCCGGTGGCATTCCCGGCGTCGCAGGCAACCTGACCATCGCCGCCCAGAACAACGTGATCATCACCGGAGACCTCGAGTACACCGACTGCGGCAGCACCTTCGCCGCCAACGGTGACACGAGGACATGCGCGTTCAACCCCGAGGGGGTGAACGACTCCCTCGGGCTCATCGCCACAAACTTCGTCGAGATCAACCGCCCGCAGAAGCCGTACTGCTCCACGACGTGGAGAGGGACCAGATGCTCGGGGAGCGAGACGCTCCTTGCACACTGCGCAGCGACAGTGCCCGCGCTCACAGCGGTGCTGTGCAACCCGGGACCCACAGTGGTGGTCGACGCGGCGGTGCTCGCCCTCAAGCATTCCTTCACGGTGGACAACTACACGATCTCGCCGCAGACAGGGCGCCTGGATGTCTACGGCTCCATCGCCCAGGACTGGCGCGGGGCGGTGGGCCAGTTCGGCTACGGCGGCGGCCTGCTCTCGGGCTACTCGAAGTACTACGTCTGGGACAGCCGGCTCCAGTACGTGACGATCCCTCACTACCTCACCCCGTCGACGCCGTCGTGGCTCCTCGTCTCCTCGTCGGTGGTGATGTCCACAAGCTGCCCGACATGGCCCAAGCCGTACCCGACGGGCAGCACACCAACACCGACCGCGGCGCACTACCCGAAGGCCACAACGAAGGGTCCCACAGGCGCGTCCGGAGCGTGTTGACCCGCAGGGAACCTCGCGCCGCGTGCCGCGACCGGTGCCGAGGAACCCGAGGATGCGCCGCTACGACGGCACCACCGTGATGGTGAACGGGCTGGTGGCTCCGCTCGGGAGCACCAGCGGGACGCCCCCGATCGCCAGCTGGGCGTACGTCGTGGCTCCGATCACGATCGTCGCACGGCCGGTGAGCGAGACGGACGCGGTCGCACCGGGCGTAAAGGTCTGCGCGAGCACGGTCGTGCCCGTCGACGAGGTCACGCTCATCCAACAGTCCGACGTGGTGGCACCCACGAGGAGGGAGTACGCCGTGCTGCCGGACGCGGTGGTCGGGGTGTACGTGGCCGACGAGCTGGTCGCGCTCACGGCGGTGTACCTGGGCGGGATCGTCGTCGAGGGCGTGGTCGGCGCAGCGGAGACGTGCGGCCGTGAGCCCGCGGCAGGCTTCGCCGAGTGGGTTCCATGATGCAAGCGCACGAGCAGGAAGGCGCCGACCCCCACGGCCACGACGACGAGCACCGCCACGAGCGCGGCGATCGCCGTGCCGTGCCGAACCGGGTGCTCGATCGCCACGAGCGAGGGGAGGCCGCCCCTTTCGCGCCCGGCTCCCGAGCTGCCGCCCGAGCCGGAACGGGGCCCGACTCCCGAGCTGCCGCCCGAGCCGGCACGGGGCCCGGCTCCCGCCGGGGTCTCGGTGCCCCGTGCGGCGGGATGCCCCGCGCCCCGTTCGTCGTCACCGAGTCGCCCGAGCACGTCCAACGTCCGCCGATACCCGGCGATCGATCTGGCTTCCCAGCGACCCCTTCTCACCTCCTCCATATAACAGGATCGACGAACCCGATGCTCCGAGGATGCCGGCAGCACAAGCACGTCCCCGATCAGAGCGCCAGCCCAGCCGCGACAACGATCGCCCTCCCGCGCCTGTAGCCTTTGATTTCAATCACACTGCACTGGCATTTCCGGGAACGGAGGATTGGATCGCGGTGATGTCCATCGAGATCGACAAGATCGACGGGAGGAGGGCGAGAGGCCTCAGGACGCGGGATGCGATCGTCAGCGCCTTGCTCGACCTGGTCGCCGCGGGCGACGTGGCGCCGACGGCGCAGCGCATCGCCGATCGGGCGGGCGTCTCCGTTCGATCCGTCTACCAGCACTTCGCCGACGTCGAGGGCCTCTACGCCGACGCCGCTCAGCGAACGTACCAGTGGGTACGAGACACGACCAAGGACATCGACGCCGCTCTCCCCCTGGCGAAGCGCGTCGACCTGTTCGTGGACAATCGGGCGACCACGCTCGAGGGACTGCTGCCGTTCCATCGTGCCGTGCGGCTCATGGAACCCGATTCCGACCACATCCGCGCAGCGAGGCTGGAGATGGAGGCGTGGGAGAAAGCGCGCGTCGCGAAGATCTTTGCACTGGAGCTGCGGGCGAAGGCCGCGCCCTCTCGCTCCGCGGCTATCGCCGGGATCGACGTGCTCGCCAGCGCGGAGGCCTGGGATCGCATGCGGCGCCACGGGCAGTCGACCCGCACCGCTCGCCAGGTGCTCCGCCTGGGGATCCTCTCCCTTTTGGGCGGTCAGGTGCGCAGGCCGGTCAGGTGCGCAGGCCGGTCAGGTGCGCAGGCCGGAACGAGGACGGAGCGGAGGGACGATGGTGGCGCGGCGGGGATTTGCCCGATCGCGAGCCGAGAGGACCGGGTCGACGACGCCCCAGTCAGCTCCGACGTCGGGGTCGTCCCACGCGAGGCCGAGCTCGTCGGCGGGGTTGTAGTAGCTGTCCACGAGGTACCAGAGGAGGAGGTCGCTCAACGCGGCGAACCCGTGTGCCACACCCGGCGGGATGAAGAGCCCCCGGTCTTCGCCGCCGTCGAGCACGATCGTCTCGGTCACGCCGTCGGTCCGTGAGCCCTCACGGAGGTCGTGCAGCACCACGCGGGCCCGCCCCCGCAGCACGTACCAATAGTCGGCCTGATGGAGGTGGTAATGGAGGCCCACGACCGTGCCCGCCTGCTTCTCCGAGCGATTGGCCTGCACCATCTCGCGCCCCAGTGGGAGCCACTGGCGCCGGTACGTCTCCACGAAGCGGCCGCGCTCGTCGCCGTGAACGTCGGGGACGACGACGAGGACGTCGTCGATGTCGGTGGTGAGAAAGGTCGGCACCGCCGCACAGTAGCCGGGTCAGCTGCAGATGCGGCCATACTTGCTCCGGGAGAAGAGGGGGGCTGTCTTCGCCGAGCCCGAGCTCGAGGACCCTGCCGGTGACGGGCTCGTGGTCTCCTGCGTCGTGGACCCTCCCACGGCGCACTCGACCCGTGCGAGCACTCCATCGATCACGGGCGTCCCTGCGGGACCGAACGCGCGCCATGCGCGCACCACGCGCGGCCAGCTCGTCGAGGACTTGGCCGGCGCGAGCACGACCATCGGCGGGTGCCGGGACGAAGAGGCGAACGCCTGGCAGGTGAACCCGACGGGCAGGCCGTCCTCCAGCGCGGACACGACCTGACGCCCGTCGCGAACCGACCGAGCACCTCCCGAAACCGTGTCACATCGGCTCCGCCACGCGCTGCCGCTCCGGCGCGGCGGCCGCCTCCCCGAGCCGGCTTCGTGTGCTCCGAGCTGGCGGGATGACGCCATCGGCGCCCGACGCCAACGAGCGATCGACTCGGACGATCACGGGCGCCCGGACACCGTAATTCCGTCGAGCAGCGCGCCCGCCGGGCTCATGCCAGCGCAAGCGCGCCTTCTTGCCAGGACGCGAGGCCCTCGGCCACGAGCGCCTCGGCGACACGGAGGGCACGGAGCTCGTCGTCGGGCCACCCTGCCGTCGTCGCGACCGCCCGAGCCGGGACCGGTGCGAGGCGGAGTGCTCGCACGAGCCGGCCACGGCCCTCGCGATCCGATCCGGCGAACCGCCCCTGTCGTCGGCGGGTCGGCGCGGCGGGGTCCGGCGCGGGGGTGCCAGGCGCGGGGGTG
>JAJYXS010000078.1 GCA_021801615.1 Actinomycetes bacterium | reverse complement strand
CGCCTCGGCGAACGACTTCGTGTCCTCGCCGACCTCGCGCTGGGTCACGATGGAGCGCTTGTGCTCGTGGATGAACTCGATGGGGTCCTCGACGGTCACCACGTGCAGCGGCCTCGTGCGGTTGATCACGTCGATCAGCGCGGCGAGGGTGGTCGACTTGCCCGAACCGGTGGGCCCGGTCACGAGCACGAGGCCGCGGCGGAGCTGCGCAAAGGTGAGGACCGTGTCGGGTAGGCCGAGGGTCTCGAGCGCGGGCACCTGGTTCGGGATCGGCCGGAGGGCGACCGCGACCGTCCCGCGCTGGAGGCACACGTTGACGCGGAACCTTCCGACGCCGGCGATCTCGTGGGAGGTGTCGAGCTCGTGGTCGGCTTCGAACTGCTCGCGCTGGCCCTGAGTGAGGATGCCGTAGACGAGGTTGCGCAACGTCTCGTGGTCGATCCTCCCCACCTCTTCCATCGGCCGCAGCGCGCCGTGCACGCGCAGGGTCGGCGGCATGGACGCGGTCAGGTGGACGTCGGAGGCCCCGAGCCGCACCGCATGACGGAGGAGGTCGTCCACGTGCAAGGGCAGCGGCCTGTCGGCGACCGTGGAGATGACACCGGGGACGACCATCCCGTTGAGCCCGTCGAGCCCGTTCGCGGAGATGTCGGTCATGCGACCACCCTCAGGACTTCCTCCAGGGTCGTGTAACCGGCGATCGCCTTGAGCAGGCCGTCCTGGCGCAACGTCCTCATGCCCTGCTCCACCGCTTGGCGTTCCATGGCGAGGATCGAGCGCTGCTCGATGATCATCCGTTGGATCTCCTCGGTCATCAGCATCACCTCGCCGAGGAGCATCCGTCCGTAGTACCCGGTGTTGCTGCAGGTGCGGCAGCCGTTCGCGCGATAAAGGCGCGACACGTCGAGCCCTTCGAGGTCCGTTTCCTTGTAGCCGGCGGCGTAGAAGTCAGCGAGTGACGCGTCGAAGGGCGTCTTGCACCGGTCGCAGAGGACCCGCGCGAGCCGCTGGGTGAGGACGCCGCTCACCGCGGAGGTCACCAGGAACGGTTCGATCCCCATCTCGGTCAGTCGAAGCGGCGTTCCTGCCGCAGTGTTCGTGTGCAGCGTCGAGAGCACGAGGTGCCCCGACAGCGCGGCCTCCATGGCGATCGTCGCGGTCTCGATGTCACGGATCTCCCCCACCAAGATGATGTCGGGGTCCGCCCGCAGGATCGAGCGCAACGCGGTCGAAAAGTGCATCCCCACCTTCGAATTGATCTGGACCTGGGTGATCCCTGCGATCTGGTACTCGACGGGGTCCTCCACGGTCACCACCGACTTCTCCGGCGACATGACCTCATGGAGGGTCGCGTAGAGCGTGGTCGTCTTCCCGGCGCCGGTCGGCCCGGTCACGAGGAGGACCCCGTACGGCTGGTCGTAGGCCTGCGCGTACCGCGCGAGGGTGTCCGGGAAGAAACCGAGGTCCGAGAGCCGGCGGATGCCCGCGGACTTGTCGAGGAGCCGCATGACGCACGACTCGCCGTAGAGCGACGGGATGACGGCAAGCCGCAGGTCGATCTGACGGTCGCCTACCGACACCGAGACGCGCCCTTCCTGGGGCACTCGGTGCTCGGTGATGTCCATCTCCCCGAGGACCTTCAGCCGGCTGATGACCGCGGCGTGGATCGCGGGCGATGCCGAGCTCGCATCGTGCATCACCCCGTCGATCCGGAAGCGGATCCGGAGTCGCTTCGGCGTCGGCTCGATGTGGATGTCCGACGCCCGCTGGTTGAGCGCCTGGAGGATCAGGACGTTCACGTACCGGACGATGGGCGCGTCTTCGACGACCGACTGGAGGCTCTCGAGCTCGAAGCCGGCCGTGTCCGGCGCCGCACGGCCCGCCGCGTGCTGGGCGGCGGCCTGCACGTCGGAGTCCGGCTCGTGGATGCGGCGCAGGTGCACGTCGATCTGCGCACGCGTCGCGACCACCTGGCGAAAATTGCGTCCGAGGATGCTGCGAAGATCGTCCAAGGCGAAGACGTCGGTCGGATCTGCCATCGCGATGACCGGCACGCCCCCGTCGAAGCCGATCGCAAGGACCATGTGGCGGCGCGCGACCGCCTCGGGGATCAGTGCCGCAGCGGCGGGATCCGGCGTCGCCGCCGCGAGGTCGACGAATGGCAAGCCGGCCTCGCGAGCCATCACCTGGACCAGGTCGTCCTCGGCCACGAGGCGCTCACCGAGCAGGTAGCGCGTCAGAGACTCCCCGAGCGCTTCGTGGTCGCGCACCGCTCGTGCCATGTCCTGGGCCGTCACCCGACCGCTCGCGACCAACGCGCGGGCGAGCGGCGGCCAACCTCCGTCGCCAGCCGACCCGCTGGCGGCGCCCAGTGGGGCGCCGCCAGTCAGGCCGGTGGCGTCGTCCGCCTCACCGCTTGGGGAGCCTGAGCCGGGGAGCGGCGAGGGCGGCGACGAGCGTGGCGGCGCGGGTGGAAAGCCAGGCACCGGCACGAAAGGAAGGGAAGAGACGCTCTGGGGTGCGATCGGCGGGAGCGGCGCGAACGGGGGCGGCGGAGGCGGGGGTGGCGCAACGGGAGGTGGCGCCTGGAGGAGCGGCGCGGGCGGGGGTGGCGCAACGGGAGGTGGCGCCTCCACCTGCGGCTGCGCACTGTCCTCGCGGACTGGCTGCCAAGCGATGGGGGGCGAGACGTCGGGAGGTCCGGGAGCAGGTCCTCCTCCTGGCACGCCGGGCGCCGGAGGTGGGGCGCTGCGACGCGCCGTTCGCTCCCAGTGGCCCTGGTGCTGGACGCGGCGTCGACCGTGCCGCACCGAGCCCTCGCCGTAGAGCTGCACGAGCGCGGCAGCCACCTGCGCAGCCGGAGCCACCACCGCCACCACTTCGCCGCGGGTCGCCGCACGCAACGCGTCGAGCGCGAGCCGCCCTGCGGGCGTCGCGACCGCGACGACCGTCACGTTGCCCCGGCGCTCGATCGGCACCGCTCGCTCACGGCGAGCCACCTCTTCGGGAAGGAGCGAGGCCGCTCCTGGCGCGAAGCCGGTCCGCGACAGGTCGACGTAGCAGAACCCGAGCTGCTCCGAGCGCTCCTGCGCCGACTCCTCGGCTTCGTTTGTCATCCCCTGTCCCCTGGCTCAGCCGAGCTGCGCCGCTGAGGACAGGCGCGAACACGTGGAGCAAACTTCAAAGCACGCCGTCCGACCACGCGTGCCGCACCGCTCCCCTCGTGTTCCCCATCCCACGGCCGCTCCGCAGACGAAGTGCCATGACGAGCCTACTCGCGTTTGGCTGAAAGTGGAAGCCCTTGCACAAGGCGCCGACGCGCGAGGATCGCGTCCCGCGCCGACCCCGGCACTACAGTCCGGCCACGGTGGGCTCGGGCGAGACGGCGCAGCTTCTCACGATCCTCGTGAGCGGGGTGGTGGGTCTCGTGGTCGGGTCGTTCCTGAACGTCGTCGCCTACCGCCTCCCTCGGAAGATGTCGATCGTCGAACCGCCCTCGCACTGCCCGTCCTGCGGGACCCGCCTCGGACTCATCGACCTCGTGCCGGTGGCGTCATGGCTGTGGATCCGCGGACGGTGCCGCCACTGCCACGCGCATGTCTCCCCGCGCTACCCGCTCGTGGAGCTCTCGACGGGGCTGCTCTGCGCGGCTGCTGCAGGTGCGCTCGGATCCTTCTGGCCGGTCCTGTCGGTCGCAGGGATCCTCGTTTGCGCGCTCGCGGCGTCGATCGTGGACACCGACGGCGGGACGATCCCGGTCGTGCTCGCGGTCGTCGGCGCGCTCGGCTCGGTCTCCCTCCTGCCGATCGCCGTCGTCCTCGGCCACACCGACCGGCTCCCTTGGGCCGGGCTCGGTGCGGCGCTCGGCTTCCTCGGTGCCTTCGTCGGCGACCGAGCGGCCGAGCCGCAGCGCTGGACCAGGCTCACGCTGCTCACCTGCCTCGCCTGGACTGCAGGGTGGCTGTGGCCGGGAGGCGGAGCATTCGTCGCTGCATGGATCGTCGTCGCGACGGCGGCGACGGGTCTTGGGACCGCGAAGCGCGCGCCGTTCGTCATCCTCGCCGCTGGCTCGGTCCTGGCTGTGCTGGCGTCGGCGCTGATCAGCCGACCCTGATCCCGGGCGCCGTCGGGGAGGTCGTCACCCTCGCCCGGTCCGGACGAGCCCTCTGCGCTCGAGCGTGACCCGAAGGTCGTGAGGGTTCGTCGCCATCTCCAGCGCCTCTGTCAAGGTGATGAGCCCGGCCTCGAGGTGGGACGCGAGGCTCTGGTCGAAGGTTTGCATCCCGTAGTAGGCGCCCTCGGCGATGATGTCCGTGATGTCGCTCGTGTGCTCGACGTCCTCGATGCACTGACGGATCCGTCCGTTCACGATCATGAGCTCCACGGCGGGCACGCGGCCATTGCCATCCGCGCGTCGTACGAGACGCTGCGCGACCGTGCCGCGCAGCGACCCGGCAAGCGAGGTGCGGACCTGCTGCTGCTGGTGAGGGGGGAAGAAGTCCACCACGCGCGAGACCGTCTCGGTGGCGTCGATCGTGTGGAGCGTCGAGAGGACGAGGTGGCCGGTCTCAGCGGCGGTGAGCGCCGCGGAGGTGGTCTCCATGTCCCGCATCTCGCCCACGAAGATCACGTCAGGATCTTGGCGGAGGACGACTCGCATCGCCGCGTGGAACGAGTCCGTGTCGAAGCCGACCTCACGCTGGCTGATCGACGCGAGCACGTCGGAATGCAGGTACTCGATCGGGTCCTCGATCGTGATGATGTGGCAGGACCGTATGCGGTTGATGTGGTCGATCATCGCGGCGAGCGTCGTCGTCTTGCCCGAGCCCGTCGGCCCGGTGACCAGCACGAGACCGCGCCGTTCCTCGGCGAGCTTGGCGACAGCGGGCGGAAGGCCTAGATCCTCGAGCGAGCCCGGATTGGCCCGCACCGCGCGGAAGGCGAGCGCGACCGAGCTTCGCTGGTAGTAGGCGTTCACGCGGAACCGTCCGACACCGGGCACCGAGTACGCGAAGTCCGCCTCGCGGTGCCGGTCGAACTGGGTCGCCACCTCTGCGGGCATGATCGCCCGCGCGAGCGCCTGCGTGTCGGCATGGGTGCTGGTGGGCTCGCTGGAGACTTGGCGCAGCTCCCCGTCGATCCGCACCCGTGGCCGCACCCCGGCTTTCAGGTGCAGGTCCGAGCCATCCCACTGGGCCAGCAGGGAGAGGAGACGGTCGAGGTCCCGCCGGTCCACCGCTGGGAGCTTAGCGCAGGCCGCCGAGCGCAGGCCGGCTGCGCGCCGCCCTCAGCCGAGCGCTGCGCTGCGCAGCTCGTCGAGGGACAGCTCAGCGGTGGCTTCCCCGCCGCACTGAGGGCAGTGGTCGATGTGCCGCCACGACCGCAGGAGCCGCGTGCCCTCGGGGTTCAACAGCACGACGAATGCCTCCGACACCGGGTCCAGCTCGAGCCCGTAGTAGGGCCGCCACGCCGTCGATGCCTGTCGGGCGTCCAGATCCAGGCCCTTCAGGACGCGGCGGAAGCGCATGCGCTCGGTATCGAAGATCCACGTGCTGTGGCACGACTCGAGCACGAGCGGGGTGTCACTCATCGGACGGATCACGCCTCCATCTTGCCCGCAGGGCATATGGATTGCCTATGACACTGATTGCAGTTCGGTGACGATCACGATCGCCCGCTCAGGATGTCACGCCGCTTCGACCTGGTCCACAGGTGCGCGGACCAGGCGAGAGGGCATGCGAGCGAACCGGCTGAGGGGATCAGAGCGGGCCCGAATCGTGCTTGCGGCGACGAAGGATCTCCCGCTTGGTCGACAGCGCACGAAGACCTGCGGCAAGCGCTCGTCGCGTCTCTGCGGGGTCGATGACCTCGTCGACGAAGCCGCGCTCCGCGGCGGGCCAGGGCGCGAGGTAGCGCGCACGGTACTCGTCTTCACGCCGCCGGCGATCTTCCTCGGATGTGCTGCGGTGGAGGATCTGCACGGCGCCCGGCGCGCCCATCACGGCGATCTGCGCTTGAGGCCATGCGAAGCACAGATCGTTGCCGAGCCCTCGGGAGTCCATCACGATGTACGCGCCGCCGAACGCCTTGCGCAGGATGACGCACAGCCGCGGCACCGTCGCGTCGGCATAGGCGAACGCGAGCTCCGCGCCGTGGCGGATCATCCCCCGCCACTCGAGGTCCTTGCCCGGCAGGAACCCAGGAGTGTCGACGAAGGTCAGGATCGGCAGGTTGAACGCGTCGCACAGGCGCACGAAGCGCGCGGCCTTCTGCGACGCCGCGATGTCGAGCGTCCCGGCGAGCGCGCGCGGCTGGTTCGCCACGACGCCGACCGCGCGGCCGTCGAGCCGGCCGAACGCCGTGACGAGCTGCGGCGCCCAGCGCCGCCACAGCTCGCAGACGATCCCGTCGTCGACGACGAGGCTCACGACGTCGCGCACGTCATAGGACGCGCGCTCGTGGGCGGGAACGACGCTGCGCAGCTCGGGCGTGACGCGCTCGGGCGGGTCGTCGGAAGGCACCCGTGGCGCCTCCACGTCGGCGTGGTCCGGAAGGAAGGACAGCAGCCGGGCCATCCCTGCCATCGCGTCGTCGGCTTCCAGCGCGCACACCCCGCTCGTCGTCGCGTGCACGCGCGGGCCGCCGAGCGCCTGGGGGCTCAGACGGACGCCGGTGAACGCCTCGACCATCGCAGGACCCGACAGGAATGCCACAGCGGACGGGTTCATCACGACGAGGTCGCTCAAGCCCAGCAAGAGGGCTGGCCCCGAGATGACCGGGCCGACGGCCGCCGCCAGCACGGGCACGACTCCCGAGCACGCCGCGATCGAGGCTGCCGCGCTCCCCCAGCCGTGCAGCGCGTCGAGCCCGACCGACACGTCCGCGCCGCTCGAGGCGAGCTCGACGAGCAGCGGGATCCTCGCTTCGAGCGCCAGCTTCGCAGCGTGGGCGAGCGACTCGCCGTCCTCGCGCGCGAGCGCGCCACGTCTGCGGCCCGACGAGGTCCGCGCGCGCACGACCCTGCGCCCGTCGACCTCCTCCACGCCGACGGCGACGGTACCGTCGATCCCCGCCCGCACGGGCACCCCCAGACCTGGCGTGACCAGCGAGCCCACCGCCCGCGGATCCTAGGCGCCCCTGCCGGGCGCTCCGGGTGCACGCGTCTGGCCGTCCGACGCTGCAGGACTGGCGCTGCAGGAGTAGACTTGCGCCGGACAGGGTGCTCGCGCCGCTGCGAGCAGTAGCTGTCGCCGCCGGTGGGGACCGGCGGGCCGCTGGGGCACCGGTGACGGTGATCAGCGGCGGAGCAAGGGGAGTGACGGGGATGGGAGAGCGTATCGTCGGGCTCGACATCGGCACGAGCGCCCTCCGAGCGGTAGAGCTGGTGGTCGAGGAGGGGCGACCCCCCGTCCTCGAGGCATTCGGCCAAGTCGGTCTGCCGCCGGGGATCATCGTGGAGGGCGAGGTCCGCGACCGCGCGCAGGTCGCGTCGGCGATCAGGCGGCTCTGGCGCAGCGGCGGCTTCAAGGCCACCCGGGTCCGCCTCGGCGTCGCGGGACTGCGGGCGATCACCCGCGAGATCGAGCTCCCACCCGTTCCTCCCGACGAAGTCGCTGCCGCGGTGACGCTCCAGGCAGAGGACATCGTCCCGTTCCCCGTCGAGCACTCCTCGATCGCCTCGGCGGTCATCTCACGCACCGTGGACACCGAAGGGCTCCCGCTCATCCGGGTCCTCGTGGCCGCGGCCCATCGGGACCTGATCGACGGCGTCGTCTCTGCAGTGGAAGAAGCCGGGCTCGAGCCCGAGGCGATCGATCTCGACACCGCCGCGCTCTCCCGAGCCTTCACCTTGCCAGGCGGCGGGAGCGAGCCTGAAGCGATCGTCTCGGTGGGAGCGGGCCTCACCATGGTGGTGGTCCACCACGGCGGCACCCTCCAGTTCGTCCGGACGATCGACGTGGGCGGCGACACCGTGACCCGGGCGCTCGCGGCCGCGCTCGACCTCCCCGTCGCCGACGCCGAGGTCCTGAAGCGCAGGCTCGGGCTTCCCGGTCAGCACGATCCGGCTGCGCTCAAGGCCGTGGGCAGCGTGGTCGAGCAGCTCGCGGACGAGGTGCAGCGCTCACTGCGCTTCTTCTCGGCGATGCCCGGACGCACAGCACCCGTCCGCGTGCTGCTGACCGGCGGCGGCGCGCGCACCGCCGGCCTTCTCGAGCTGCTGCGTGCACGCATGAACGTCCCGGTCGTGGAGGCGTCCCCGCTCTCGTTGCTCGACCTGAGCCGGATCAAGGTCTCCCCGGAGGAAGCCGAGTCGATCAACCAGACGGTGGCCGTGCCGCTCGGGCTCGCACTGAACGGCCCGGCTCGCACCCGGTTCGAGCTGATCCCGCCGGAGGTCGCGGCCAGGCGAGCAGCGCGACGGCGAAAGCGCCTCGTCACGCTCGCGCTCACCGGCCTCGCGCTCGTGCTCGCCGCCACGTCGGCATGGCGCGTGCTCGCGGTCCGCTCGGCAGAACGCCAGGTCGCGATCCTCCAGTCGACGATCCACACGATCCAGACCGTCGAGATGCCCCGCTACGACAAGGCCGTACGGCTGGGGGACGACGTGACCGCGCTGGAGCACCGGCTCGCGCCGTTGGTCTCCCACGAGGTCGACTGGCTCGTCGTCTTGAACCAGCTCGGCGAGTACCTGCCTCCGAGCGCGGTGCTGAACGGCATCGACCTCGCTGCGGCGGCTCCGACCGGAGGTGCCGCGGGCACCACAACCACCGGCCTTGGCGCCACAGTGATCGGCAGCGGCTCGACGACCGTCTACACCCATACGCTCACACAGGTCACCCAGTTCGGCCTCGCGATGGCGAGGTCG